>JAGQIB010000097.1 GCA_020431545.1 Gemmatimonadota bacterium | reverse complement strand
CCGCCTCGCCGAAGTCGACCTTGCGCAGCAGAGGAATCCAGCGCGAGAAGGGCACGTACTCGCCGAACGGCACGAGACGGATCTTGTCCATGCGACCCGTGAGGTCGCCCCGGCGATCGAACAGCACGCCGGCGTTCGAGTACGTGACCCAGCGCTCGTTCCCCTCCTGCACGATCTCGTAGTCCGTGGTGCCGAGGAACATCGGGACGTCCAGGCTGTCGGCCAGCGCCTGCACCCAGGGCAGCCAGCGGCCATCCTTCAGCAGGTAGCAGGGCGCGGCCGTCTCCGGCCACAGCACGATCTCGGCGCCCTGGCGCACGCCTTCGCGGGAGAGCTCCGCGAGCTCCTCGAAGATCGCCTCCCGGTTCTCGGGCAGCCACTTCTCGTCGTTGCGGACGTTCGGCTGGACGAGCGCCACGCGAATCGACGGGCCGCGATCCGTCGCGCTCGCGAGACGATAGGCGCCCCACAGCGTGGGTCCGAGGGCGAGCAGCGCGGCGAGGAAGATCCAGCGTCCGCGACGTTCCCTCGCGGCGAGCGCGACCAGCGCCCCGGTGGCCACGACCCAGAACCCCACGCCCGACACGCCCGCCACCGCCGCGAACTGCAGCGACGGAAGGAACGCGACCTGGGTGTATCCGATCTCTCCCCACGGAAAGCCGAGCTCGCCGCGCCCGCGCACGAGCTCCATGACCGTGAACGCGGCGGGCGCGATTACGTACGCCGGAGCCCGGGTCCGCGCGCGGACGAACACGTACGCGAGCGACGCGAGTCCCCAGTACAGCGCCATGAACGCGGCGATCAGGAACGGCGCGAGCCAGCGCACCCACGGGATCGTGAGCGTGGGCGAATCGAGCACGACGATCCACCACAGCAGCCAGACGTAGAGAACGAGTCCCGCGGCCCAGCCGGCGCCGAACGCGCGCGCCTTCGCGGGCCGGCCGGCGCGTGCTTCGTCGGCCAGCGACTCGAGCGCGAGGAGCAGCGGCGCGAACGCCACGAACGCGACCGGCGACCATCCGATCGGCGCGTAGCCGAGCGCGAGCAGGAGTCCCGTGGCGAGACCCGCTCCCAGAGTCTGCGCCGGGAAGAGCCGCGGCCGCGACGTCACGGGCCGGCTAGGCCCCGAACTTGTCGAGGCGGCCGGCGGACGCGAGCGCCTGCGCCATGAGATGCCGCGACGGGAACCGGCCGAGCGCGCCGCGCCGGCACGCGGTCTCTCCGAACTCGCGTGTGTCGTCGACGTAGGTGTGGCCCCCGCGCATCAGCAGCGGTACCGGATGCCACGAGTGCGTCTTCATGAGCGACGGCGTGGAGTGATCGCCGGTGACCATCACGACGTCCGGCGCCGCGCGGTCCACGGTGTCCAGCAGCGCGTCGACCTTCTCGATCACCGAGACCTTGCGATCGAAGTCGCCGTCCTCGCCGGCCGAGTCCGTCTGCTTGATGTGCAGGTACACGAAATCGTGCTCGGCCAGCGCCTTCGGCAGCGCCTCGAACTCCGCCTCGATCGACGGCATCTCCGGCAGCACGTCCATGCCCACGAGGCTCGCGAGCCCGCGGTACATCGGGTACATCGCGATCGCCGCCGCCCGCAGCCCGAACTTCTCGCGGAACGACGGCGGCGGATTCCAGCCCGCGAAGCCGCGCAGGAGCACCTCGTTCGCGCGATCCTCGCCGCCCAGGATCTCGCGCGCCTGGCGGATGAAGTCGTTCGCGACGTCGGCCGTGCGTCGCGCGGCCGGCGAGTCGACGTGCGCTTCGGCCGCCCGCGCGGGGACTCCGGTCGCCTGCGGGTCCGTATCCGTCACGTCACCGCCGAGCCCGTCGCCGCGGAACACCACCACCGCGCGGTGCTCCTTCTCGGCGCGCACCGTGATCTCCACGCCGTCGATGCGGACGCCGTCCGCGAGCAGACCGGCCACGCGGCGACCCTCGTCCGAGGGGATGCGGCCCGCGCGTCGATCGATCAGGTTGCCGTCCGCACCGCGGGTCGCGAAGTTGATGCGCGCGGCCACGTCGCGCTTCGTCATCTCGAGTCCCGCGCCGAGCGCGGAGAGAACGCCGCGACCCACGTTCTCACCGATCGGGTCGTAGCCGAACAGCGCCAGGTGCGCGGGGCCGGAGCCCGGCGTGATGCCGGGGCCGACCGGATCCACGAGTCCGGTCGCGCCTTCGGCCGCCCAGCGGTCGAGGTGCGGCGAGCGCGCGGTCTCGAGCTCGGTCTTGCCGGTGCCCGGTCGCGGGAGCCCGCCGAGACCGTCGAACACGAGCAGAAGGATCTTCGCCTGCGATCGATTCAGCAGATCGCCGAGGATGGAGTCGGTCATGGCAACCTCCGGGGAACGGCCGGCGAGGATAGCACGGGGGCGCGAGACGAGGAACCGGCGGTCCGTCAGAGCTCCACGAGCGGGACGAGCCGCCCCACCGCCTCGCCCGCGTGGTTCCGGATCGGATCCGCGTGCCAGCGGGCCAGCGACGCGAGGCCGGCGCCGTCCACGAGGTCGAGCTGGCGGAGCGCCTCCACCACGACGCAGTGCGAGCTGCGGAAGTCGCCGGCCGCGGACTTGGAGGCGAGTGCGAAACCGCGATCGCCGTCCCGCCACGCGAGCGCGTAGTAGCCCTCGGCGCCACCTTTCGCGATCAGCGGACGTTCCGTCGCGCGCATGATCGCCGTGCAGATGCGACGCGTGCCGGCGACCATCTCGGGATGCGCGCGTCTCGCGTCGAACAGCCGCGACGCGGCCGCGCGTCGTCCCGCCGGCAATCCGCGGCCGGACGCGAAGCGGGCGAGGGCGAGGGCGAAGGACTCCACCGGAAGTCGCCAGGCCGGCACGCCGCAGCCGTCCACCGCGTACCCGATCCGCTCGGCGGGAATCTCCGAGAGCTCGGACAGTGCCGCGCGGATCTCCCCCTGCAGCGGATGGTCCGGTCGCCAGTACGTCCGTGGCTCGTATCCCGCGTGCTTCGCAGCCGCGAGCATCCCGGCGTGCTTGCCCGAGCAGTTGTTGTGAACGGACGCCGGCGCCTCGCCGGCCAGCACGAGCTCGCGCGCGGACTCCGCGTGTCCGGGCGCGTGCGCTCCGCAGTGCAGGAACGATTCGTCGAGTCCCGCGCGGGCGAGCATCGTGCGCACGCCCTCCACGTGGAACGACTCGCCGTCGTGCGACGCGCACGCGAGTGCCAGGTGGCGCGGCTCGAAGCCGAACGCGTCGGCGGCTCCGTTCTCCACCAGGGGGATCGCCTGCACCATCTTCGCGCTGGAGCGGACGAACGACTCCACCGAGGGATCGCCCCACCGCGCGTGCACGCGGCCGGTGTCGTCGAGCACGACGAGCACGCCGTCGTGCCAGGACTCCGGCTGCCCGCCGCGCTCGACGCGAACCCAGCGTCGATACGGAGAAGGAGTCTCGCTCACCACCACCACGTGAGCTGGGCCGTCAACGACGCCCAGCCGACGCTCTTCACCACGTCGCCGTCCACCGCGACCCCCGCCCACTCGACCTGGGGACCGAGCGCGAACTTCGGAGTCAGGCGGAACTCCCAGCCGGTGGCGAACAGCCCCCCGAGCCCGTGGTCGCTGCCGGAGAGCGTGAGGCCGGCGTCGCGGTACTCGGCCTTCACGGCGCCGAACCCGACGCCACCGCGCAGATAGAAGCCATTCTGCGCGGGAAACACCGTGACGCCGAACGCCGCGACGGTGGCGGAACGCTGCAGCGTGCCGGCGGCCGGCACGTCGTCGTTGCGCGTGAAACCGCTCGTCTCCAGGCCGAGGGCGACCGTGCGATTCAGCGCACCGCCGATCCGGAAGTTGCCGACCCCGCCGGCGCCGTCGTCGTCCGGCAGGTTCTGGTAGCGTTCCTGATCACCGCCGCCGCCGATGCCGAAGCCGATGTAGAGACCGTTGCGCTCGTGATCGTAACCGGCGCGCGCGACGGCGGGCGCGAGCGCGACGACCGCGACCGACGCGAGCAGAATCGTGCGAAACATGCACCCCTCCCCGTTCGAGACTCGCGGAGGCTGCCGCAACTCCGGCGACGTGTCGAGTGTGCGGTTCCGCCACAGACCCGCACACGAGTCCGCCCCGCCGACGATCGTCGACGGGGCGGTGATCGGCCACGCGACCCGGCGGCCTAGCGAACGAGCGACACCTTCTCGGTGGACCGTACTTCTCCCGACTCGAACCGGTAGAAGTACACGCCGGCCGCGACCGGACGACCGGCGTCGTCGTTCCGATCCCACACCACGACGTTCGACCCGGCCGGCCGCACGCCGTCGAGCAGCGTGCGAACCCGGGCGCCCCGCAGATCGTAGATGCGCACGGATGCGTGCGCGGACCGCGCGAGCTCGAACCGCACCCGCACCGGATCCGTGAACCGACTCGGATTCGGGCTCGCGCCGAGCAGACGCGTCGTGCCGATCGCGGCGACGTCACCGATCCCGGTCGCGCCATCGGTGATCGTGAAGGGCTCGCTGTACTGGGCGAAGATGACGGCGCCGGCCGGGAAGATCCGCAGCACCGCGTTCGACGTCGCCGGTCCGGTCACCGTCCAGTCGTAGGCACCGTCGTTCGGCGTCCCGAGGGCGAGATCCTCCCAGGGTCCGCCGTCCCGGGAGAGCTGGATCACGCGCCCTGTCGGCGCGTTGCCGGCCAGCCATTCGATCGTGGGCGTGCTGCCGATCGGCCAGATCTCGCCCGGCGCCGGCGCCACCACCGTTCCCACCGGGAGGATCGTGACCGAGAGCGTGTCGGCCGAGAGCACGTCGCACGGGTCGACCACGCGCAGCAGGTACTGCTGCTGCAGCGGCCCCGAGGACGGATCCGCGGTCAACAGCGTGTACGTCGGCTCGGACGACAGCACCGGTCCGGGCGTGGTCCCGATCAGGGCGCGCCACTCCCAGAACGCGATCCCGTTGTCCGGGTCGCTGCTGCCGGTGCCGTCGAGCAGCACCGACGTTCCCGGCCACAGCGCGGAATCCGGCTCCGCGATGATCGCGCTCGGTCCGATGTTCGCCGTGCACACGGGCGGCTGTCCCTCCGGAGCCGCGAGGGTCCCGAACTGGTTCAGTCCGCTGGAGACGTTGCAGGTCTGCTTGCGACGCCAGGTCAGGAAGATCGATCCGTCCGCGAGCGGAGTGACCGTCTCGGCCTGCACGCAACCGGCGCCGGCCGCCGGCGCGTACTGGAACTTCGTGATCCCGCTGGCGGGCGAGAACGCGACGAACGTGAGCCCGGACCACAGGTAGATCGTGTCGTCGCCTCCGACCACGGGCTCGGTGTCGGCGACGGAGACCGGCAGCGGAATCGATCCCAGCCCGGAGCCGTCCGTGACGTCCACACGGTGCAGATGCGTGCCCCCGGCCCCGGGAGCGATCACGAGCGCCTCGCCGTCCTGCAGCAACGACGGCGGCAGATCCCCGTTCGCCTGGCTCGGGTACGGGTACTGCCACGCCTGCGCGCCCGTCAGCGGATCGTACGCGTACAGACCGGGCGACGGAGCGCTGAATGCGGTGTGCACGAGCACGAGTCCGTTGTCCGCGATCACGGGCGAGCTCAGCGCGCCCCCGGGATTCGACGTCCAGTCGACGGCGCCCGTCGCGCCATCGAGCCGGGTGAGCCCCACGAGATTGTCGGTGTAGTACACCGCCCCGTCGTCGCCGAGCGCGGGCCCGTGTTCCTTCATGGAGAAGATCCCCACCGGAACGGTCGTGCTCCAGAGCTCGTTGCCCGCGGCATCGAGACAGAACGCGGTGTAGTTCGTGTACGGATTCTCCGTGAAGCGCCCGTAGACGTTGCCGGCCGCATCCACCGCGAGGTGCGACATCTGCGGGAGGGCTCCCGTGTTCACCGTGTAGGTGACGGTCCACAGCTCGCTGCCCGCGGAGTCGAGCTTCACGACCCCGAGCGGGCCCGGAACGCCCGCGGTCTCCCACGGGACGCAGAGCGTCTCGCCGGGACCGAGCGAGGGGCCCCCGTACGTCCGGGTCGACGAGAACGGCGTGGTCCACGCGATCGCGCCGGTCTCCGGATCGCGGGCCTGCAGGTCGGTGGTGCGGCTGAAGTAGACGAGACCGGACGGACCCTGTACGACACCGGCCGCCGGCCGCGCTCCCACGTCGGCGACCGGGTAGAGCGGGCTCGCGGCCTGCGAGGCATAGACCTCCGACCGGGAGGAGCGGTGATTGTCGCTGCGACTGGTGGTCCACTGGGCATCGACGGGCCCCGCGAGCGCGAGACTGCCGAGAGCGATCGAGAGACCGAGAGCTGGTTTTCTCTGCATCGGATTGGGTCCTCCGGCTGGATGGGGCGGATTCCGCCGCGACCATCTCAGGGGGATCAAGGGGCCGCCGGCGGCGCCGGTGCCGGGGGAACGGTGTTCGATTCGCCCGACAGACGGCGAGCCTCCGGGGCAGATACCCGGCCCCGACCTTTGAACTCCGCCACTCGACCCGGTTACCCTGCCAGTTGCCCCGTTCCCTCGTTCCCGGAGGCCCTCATGCGGTTTCTCGTCCCGGCGACGGCGCTCGTGCTCTCCGTCGCGGCCGGGTCGGCCCTCGCGTCGCCCCTGTCTCCCGCCCAGCTCGACGCCCAGGTCACGCAGTGTCTCGCCGAGGTGAACGCGGACAGTCTGTTCTCGTACATCGGCGCCCTGCAGGGCTTCGGCACGAGGCACACCGTGTCCGACACCACGTCGACGACGTTCGGAATCGGCGCCGCGCGCCGCTGGGTGCACGACAAGTTCCTCGAGTTCCAGTCGCAGGGCGGGAACCTCGTCGTGAGCTACGAGGACTTCACGCTCACGATCTCGGGCGTGAACCGCCTGCACCGCAACGTCGTGGCGGAGATTCCCGGCACCGCGGCGGGCACGGCCGAAGAGCGGATCTACGTCATCGGCGGACACCTCGACAGCCGCAACGAAGACGTCGACGATCCGCTCGGCACCGCGTTCGGCGCGGACGACGACGCGAGCGGCGTCTCGTGCGCGATCGAGCTCGCGCGCGTGATGTCCACGAAGTCCTGGCCGATGACGCTCCGGTTCGTCGCGTTCGTCGGCGAGGAGCAGGGACTCATCGGCTCGGACTGGCATGCGGCCCGCGCCGTGGATCGCGGCGACCCGATCGCGGCCATGCTCAACAACGACACGATGGCGAGCATCATCGGCGCGCCGCACCCGGACAGCACGGCGATGACCGACACGACGCTCGCGCGCGTGTTCGCGAGTCCGCCCGAGGAGGGCCCGCACCGCCAGTTCCAGCGGCACCTCAAGTCGCTCGGCGACGCCTACGTGCCGATCCAGCAAGTCGTGATGATCCCGGCCGTCGACCGGCCGACCCGCGGCGGGGACCACGAGTCGTTCGTGAGCAAGGGCTTCACCGCGATCCGATACATGGAGTACCTCGAAGAGGTCGATCGCCAGCACACGACCGACGGCGACACGCTCGGCGCCCACCTGGACAGGAACTACATCCGACGCAACGCACAGGTGGATCTTGCCACCCTCGGCTCGCTCGCGCTCTCCCCGGCGTCGCCGACCGGTCTCGCCGTCGCCGACATCGGCGATTCCTCGGGGTTCCGGCTCACGTGGCCGTCCACGAACACGGAGCCCGATCTCTCGGGCTACCTCGTCACGATCCGGACTCCCGGCGCGCTCGACTACGACCAGGTGATCGACGTGGGTCTCGTGAACGAGTACGTGTACGCCAGCGCCGCGGCCGAGAGCCTCTACTTCGGACTGTCCGTGCGCAACACGGGGGACCACCGCGCGCTCGTGGCGCGCGAGGTGCTCGGCGTGCTGTCGACGTTGCCGGGCGCACCCGACGGCCTCGTGGCGGCGCCGGACGGTGACTCCGTCGCGCTGACCTGGAACCCGCGGGCGGAGGCGGACCTCGCCGGCTATCGCGTGTGGCGGTCCACGACGTCCGGCGGCGGGTACGCCGAGATCTCCGGCGGCCTCGTCACGTCGACGACGTTCGACGACGTCACCGCGCCGGCGCACACCCGGTTGTACTACGTGGTCACCGCGGAGGACGTCGCCGCGAACGCGAGCCCGTTCTCCGAGGAGGCCGGGGCGCGACTCGTCACGCTGGACTCGGGAGTACTCTTCGTGGACGAGACGAAGCCGGGGCAGTCCGCCTGGTTCCCGAACGACGCGCTCGCGGATTCCGTGTACGCGGAGATGCTCGCCGGCATCCCGCACGACGTCCTGGATTGGGATGCGGACGGGCCGTTCACGCTCTCGGATCTCGGCATCTACTCCACGGTGATCTGGGCGTCCGACGATTTCAACGGCCAGTTCCAGGGTTACCCGCTCGTGACGCAGTACGTGAAGGACGCGCAGGATGCCCTGCGCGCCTACCTCGACGCCGGCGGCAACGTGCTGCTCGCGGCGTGGGAGGGCGCGGCCGGGATCGACTACCCGGACGACCAGTATCCGCGCGCGCTCGGACCGGGCGACTTCCTCTACGACTACTTCGGGGTCGAGACCGCGGAGCAGAAGCGTGAGGCGGCGTTCGAGGGGGGCCACGGGGCGGGCGCGTTCGCCGACGTCTTCCTGGAGCCCACCCGGCTGCGGCCGCAGTGGAACGGGACGCTGATCCGCGCGGAGTACTTCTCCGCGCTGCGTCCGGAGGCGACGGTTCCGTTCACGTTCCGGTCCAGCGATCCGGATTCCGCTTACGACTTCGCGCCGTGCGCGTCGGCGGTGATCGGCACTCCGTGGCGATCGATGTACCTCGGATTCCCGCTGTATCACCTCGCCACGGCGGACGCGCAGGCGTTGCTCGGGACCGCGGTGACGTTCCTGGAGAACGAGGGCACGGACGCACCGGTGATCGGCGGCGCGCGTGGTTTCGCGCTCGGCGTGGTCCGACCGAATCCCTTCCGGGGCGAGACGGAGATCCGCTGGTCGGTCCCGACCGATCGGGCGCGCGTGCGACTCGACGTGTACGACGTGGCCGGCCGTCGCGTGCGCGCGCTGCTCGACGATCGACTCGCCGCCGGCCCGCACGCGATGTCGTGGGACGGCCGCAACGACGACGGTCACCGGGTGGCGGCGGGCGTGTACTTCCTCCGGATGCGCGGCGAGGACGCCGGCATGGAGACGCGCTTCAGCCGCAAGATCGTGCGGCTGCAGTAGCGGTCAGTCGTCGTCGTCCGCGGCGGAGCCGGGCGCCGAGAACAGCGGCAACGTCTCGGGCGCTTCGTCCGACCGACGGGCGATCGGATCGGCGTCCGGCGCGGCCACGCGCCGGACGCCTTCCTCGATCCGGGCCGGCGCCTCGACGGCGCGCCGGGTGTCGTCGGCCGCATGCAGGTCGCGCAGCTTCTGACTCATGGGCAGGAAGCGTCGCTCGAAGGAGGCGACGGCCTTGTTGAACGCGATCACCGCGTCGTCCAGCCCCTTCCCCACCTTGCCGAGGTGGTCGCCGAACGTCGCGGCGCGATCGTAGAGCTCGCGCGCCACGTCGGCGATGCGCTGCGCGTTCTCCGCGAGCGAACGCTGCTGCCAGTAGATCGCCACCGTGCGAAGCAAAGCGACGAGCGTGGACGGCGTGGCGAGCAGCACGCGCTGCTTCAACGCCTGGGTCTGGATCTCCGGATCGCGCTCGAACGCGGCCGCGAGGAACGGATCGCCGGGCAGGAACAGCACCACGAGGTCGACCTCGCCCGGCACCGAAGACGCGTAATCGCGGTCGGCGTCGCGCGGGACGAATCGGGACGAGACGGCGACTGCGCGGATGCCGGGTGCGTCGCGAAAACAAAGGCGAGGAGAGCGACGAGAATCGCGAAGCGTGTGGGTGTTGCAAGTCGCATGCGAGCGAACCTCATCAATTCGGCGATTCGCCGGACGGAGTCTCGGGTGAATCTTCCTCGCGTTCGATCTTGGCGAAGCTGACCGATCGAAACAGCGGGAAGAGTTCGTTCAATCGTTCGGCGAGCGTTCGATGCATCGTGAGCGCCGGATCATCAACTCGCTTGGGATCGAAAAACTTCGGGCCGCGAGCCTGACTGCCGGCGGTG
>JAGQIB010000096.1 GCA_020431545.1 Gemmatimonadota bacterium | reverse complement strand
AGGTTGTCGAACTTCGACTTCGTCACCGAGTCGTTGACGTTGATGGCCGGCGCCTTGAGCGTGCCGCGCTCCGCCATCTGGTACAGGCGATGCACGCCGGTCGTCGTCTCCTCGGAGATCCCGCGGATGTGCTGGAAGTACTCGGGGTACTTGTCGTGCACCATCACGGTGAGGTCGCCGCCGTCGTCGAGGATCATGTTCAGCGGCTGCCCGTCCGGGAACACGAGCGTCTGCTCGATGCACCAGTCGTACTCCTCCTCGGTCTCGCCCTTCCAGGCGTAGACGGGCACGCCGGCCTGCGCGATCGCGGCGGCGGCGTGATCCTGCGTGGAGAAGATGTTGCAGCTGGACCACTGCACCTCGGCGCCCAGCTCGCGGAGCGTCTCGATCAGCACCGCGGTCTGAATCGTCATGTGCAGGCAGCCCGCGATGCGCGCGCCCGCGAGCGGCTTGGTCTTGCCGTACTTCTCACGGAGCGCCATGAGTCCCGGCATCTCCTGCTCCGCGAGCAGGATCTCCTTGCGACCCCAGTCCGCGAGCGCCATGTCCTTGACCTTGTAGGCCGGCTTCGTCGAAGTCTCCAACGGGTTCTCCTTTGCGGTGGAACGGTTCTAACGTGCGATGGCTTCCCAGAGATGAATCGCGGGGCCGGGCTCGGCCCCGTTCGATCGGGTGATGCGTTCGGATCGTCGCGGCGTGAAACCCGCGGCGCGCAGCCAGGTCGTGACGTCGGCCGGGCGGAAGCCGGGCCACTGGGCGCCGAGCGCCGCGCGCAACGAGTCGTCCGCGTACTCCTCGAGGTCCGCGATCACGAGCCTTCCGCGCGAGGCGAGTCCGCGCCGGATCTCGCGCAGGACACCGGCCGGATCCGCCACGTGATGCAGGACGAGATTCGCGACCATCACGTCGGCCTCGCCGTCGGCGAGCGGCAGATGCTCGAGTCGCCCGAGGCGCAGCTCGGCCGGTTCGGCCCCCGTGTCCTCCAGTCGCCGGCGCGCCTCCTCGAGCATCTCGGGCGAGGCGTCGATGCCGATCACCTGATCGAACGTCGACGCGAGCCGCGCGAGGAGCACGCCGGTCCCGGTGCCGAGGTCCGCGACGACGCGCCCGCGCCCGATCGCGTCGAGCAGCGGTTCGAGGTGCTCGGCCGGGCCGAGGTGACGTTCGCGTACGGTGTCCCACACCGGCGCCGTGCGACGGAAGAACTCCGACGTGGCGTGCCGCCGCTTCGCGAGGACGCGGTCCACCGCGTCGGCGTCGCCGTTCAGTCCCGGCAACGCCGACAGAATCGACAGGACCCGCGCCGCGGGGGCGCCTTCGTCCGTGCCCTCCCGGAGCGAGTACCAGGACCAGGTGCCCACCCGGCGCACCTGCACGAGCTCCGCGTCGGCGAGGATCCGCAGGTGCCGCGACACCGACGACTGCCCCGCGCCGAGGATCTCCGTGAGCTCCGCCACGTGGAACGGCCCCTCCGCGAGCACGCGGAGGATCCGGAGCCGGATCCCGTCGGCGGCAGCCTTCAGCGCCCGGAGGACGGCGTCTTGGGTTCGTTCGTGCGTCCGCAGTTCATCCATATATCGAGATATATAGATGATTAAGCCGGGGACGTCAAGAGGGAGCCCCCGTGGTACCGTCCGCGGCCGGGAGGAAGCCTCGCGAGGCGTCCCCGCAACCCCGGAGGAAGCTCGTGCCTCACCGTCGCGCCCGTTCCGCCCCCGCCTCCCGCTGGGCGGCGCCGCTCCTCGTGGCCCTGGGGACGCTGACGGGGCTCCAGATCCTCCGGGCGATGTTCCCGCTCCTGGTCTACGTGGCCAAGGATCGTTTCGGCCTGGGTTCCCCGGCGCTGGGCGGGATCGGACTCGTGCTGTTCGGGCTCGCCTGGTTCGGTCCCGGACGAGCGGCCCCGGGCCGTCCGCTCGACGCCATCGCGCGGACCGCGATCCCGCTCTTTCTGGCCCGCCTCGTACTGCAGATCTGGCCGGGCGACCCCGTGGTGACTCTCGTGGTTTCCGCCGCCGGCACGGTGGCGTTCCTGTTCTTCCTCGCGGCGGTCGCGCGCGCGGCCTCCGGGACGCCGCTCGCCGACGCCGTGCTCGCGGGTGCCACGGCCGACGTGGCGATCCACGCGGTCGCGGGCACGCGCGACCTGCACTGGGGAGGCTTCGGCCCGACCGTGGTCACGTTGCTGCTGCTCCTCCTCGGCGGACTCGCGGCGCGACAGGCGTTGCGCGTCCCGTCGTCGCCGCGCGAGCCCGCGCGCCCCGAGCGCGCGAGCGGCGCGGCCCTGTTCGCGCTCGGTCCGTGGCTCGCGTTGCAGCTCGAGCTGCTGGGCAACGTCGCGCGCGCGTCCGCGCGGACGGGGTACGAGACCGCCGCTTCCGGCGCGCTCGTCGCGGGAGGACTCGGTCTCGCGACGCTGATCGTGGCCGCCCTTTCCCGCCTACCCGGCAAGTGGAGTCGCGGAGTCACCCTGCTCGCGGCGGCGATCCTGGCGCCGGCGGTCTGGCGGCTCGAGCCCGCCGGCACGTTCTCGGTGGCGTTCCTCCCGCTCGCTCAGATCGGCGCGGGCGTCCTGCTCGCGCTCGCGCTGCGCGGTTCGGCGCCGACGTCCTCCCGTCGGGCGTCGATCGGCGCCGCAGCCGGCGCGATCACGTTCCTGCTGCTCGTGTTCCTCCACTACGCGAGCTACGACCTCCCGCTTCCGGGCGAACCGATCGTGTGGTCGCTCCTCGCGATCGCCGCGCTCACGATCGCGGCCGCCGCGGCTCCCTCGGGGGAGTGCCCCTCCCCGTCGCGGGCGCGTCTCGCTTCCCTCGCGGGCGTCGCCGTCGCGGCAACCCTGCTCCCGCTGCTGCGACCCTCGGCCGCCCCCGATCTCCGCGAGCGCGTGGACTCGCCGCTTCGCGCCGCGACGTTCAACCTGCACAACGGATTCGACGAGCGCGGCGGCTTCGCGCTGGAGCGCATGCTCGATTCCCTCGCGGCCGAGCATCCGGACGTCATCGCGCTGCAGGAAGTGAGTCGCGGGTGGCTCGCGAACGGCGGTGCCGATCTCTTCGAGCTCGCTCGGGAGCGGCTCGCGATGGCCGGTACGTTCGGAGCCGCGACGTCGTCCGACTGGGGGAACGCCGTCTTCACGCGTGTCCTTCCCGTCTCGGTGGAGCGATTGCCGCTGCCGCCGCGCGACCTTCCGCTCACGCGACAGGCTACCGTCGTTTCGGTCCCGACCACGTCCGGACCGGAGCCGCTCCGCGTGATCGGTACCCACTTCCACCACCGCGAGGAGGACGAGGACATCCGCGTACAGCAGGCCACCGCGCTCGTGCACGCGCTCGGCCCGTCCGGACGCTCTCTCCTGCTCGGCGACTTCAACGCGCTGCCGGGGTCCCGCTCGCTCTCGCTCCTCGGCGCCGCCGGCTGGCAGGACGCGGGCGCCGCGGCCTCGCCCCCATTGCCCCCGACCTACCCGTCCCGCGGCCCGGTGCGGCGCATCGACACCATCCTGGCCGGCGACGGCTGCTCGGTGATCGCCTCGCGGGTCGCGGGCGCCTGGGGCTCCGACCACCGCGCCGTGGTGGCCGAGATCCGGCTCGAGCGGCCCTAGACGGTCCGGACCGGCCCCGTCACTGTGCCCGTCGGCCCACCGGCGCGACCCCCGATCCCGGGGCCGCTCCCGGAATCTTGACCCCGTCTTCTCGGCCCGACTAAGATTTCGGCGATGGAGCGCACGAGTCCATAAGCACCCGTTCCACCGAGGCGGCCGCCGGGGCACCTCCCCGCGGCCGTTTCTCGTTTTCGCGTGCTCCTGGATTCCTCCTC
>JAGQIB010000095.1 GCA_020431545.1 Gemmatimonadota bacterium | reverse complement strand
TTCTCGCCGCTGATCCGCATGGTGATCGTGGTGGGCTTCGTCCTCACGATGGTGCTCGGCGGCAAGGCCGTGTTCGCGGGGACGCTCGCCGTCGGTGCGTACAGTGTGATGGTGTTCCTCACGCAGCGTCTTCTTTGGCCGCTCACGCGTCTCGGTCAGACGGTGGATCTGTACCAGCGCGCGATGGCCTCCACGAATCGCGCGCTCGACCTGCTCGACACGCCGATCCGGCTCCGCAGCGGCGATCGCGCGATGCCGCGGGACCAGGTGCAGGGAGAGATCCGGTTCGAGGGAGTCACGTTCGCGTACGGCGGGCGGTCGCCGGTGATCGAGGGTCTCGACCTCGTGGTGCCCGCGCGCCAGACGATCGCGATCGTGGGCGCCACGGGCTCCGGCAAGACCACGCTCGTGAAGCTGCTGCTGCGCTTCTACGAACCGAGCGCGGGGCGCGTGACCCTGGACGGCGTGGACCTGCGTGAGATCCGGCTACCGGATCTGCGTCGCGCGATCGGGCTCGTGAGCCAGGACGTGTTCCTGCTGGACGGCACCGTGCGGGAGAACGTCGTGTACGGCACGTTCGAGGCGACCGACGAGCAGGTGCGCGCCGCGGGGCGAGTCGCGGAGGCCGACGTGTTCGTCCGGGAGCTGCCGCAGGGCTACGACACGCTCGTGGGCGAGCGCGGGCAGAAGCTCTCCGGCGGCCAGCGGCAGCGCATCTCGATCGCGCGCGCCGTGCTCAAGGACCCTCCCGTGCTCGTGCTGGACGAGGCGACGTCCTCCGTGGACAACGAGACCGAGGCCGCGATCCAGCGTTCCCTCGCGCGCGTCGCGCACAGCCGCACCACGATCGTGATCGCGCACCGGTTGAGCACGATCCGCCACGCGGACCGGATCTACCTCATGGAGCGGGGACGGATCGTGGAGGCGGGCACGCACGACGAGCTTCTGGCGTCGGGGCAGGGGTATGCCGCCTTGTGGCGGGTGCAGACGGGAGAAGTGGGCGCGCGCTGAACCCCGAGCGAGAAAAGCTCGGCCCACCGAAGCGGACCGAGCTTCCCGATTCACGCCGAAGTTCGCCGGATATGACGGCCGGTCCTGCCTACCGGTAGTCGCCCTTCACGCGCCCCCACGACGTCGCGTCGACCGCGATGGAGCCCACGGAGAGCACGCGGTCCGGGCAGCCTCCGTCCCAGGTGGGGGTGGTGGTGCCGTCGCCGCAGTTCGCGATCGCGTAGGCGGCCGCTTCGGCCACCGTGACCATGTTGTTGTTGTCGGCGTCGGCCGCCCCCTCGAGGCCGGCCGCGAAGCACGGCGTGAAGACTCCGCGCGTCCCGGCGTCGAGTCCGGTGGCCGACGTGATCACGCAGAAGTTCGGATCCAGGGCGTTGACCGCGTCGCCGAGCGCGCCGGAGGCCTCCGAGTCGAGGATCAGGAGCGTGCGGTCCGAGGCGATGTCGACGGCGAGCACGATGTCCGCAGCCGTCGTGCGCGTGCAGTCGATTCCGAGCAGCGAACCGTTCACCGGGATCTCGCCGTGGCCGTCGTAGTACACGACGTAGTCGTCGCCGGCCGGCGGGACGTTCCCCTCGATGTCGCTCAGCATCTCGATGCCGCTGCGATCGGCCGTCGAGACGATCTGGTATCCGTAGTTCATGAGGTGGCCCGACATCGCATCGACGTCCATGGGCACGCCGGTCACGTCGACGGCGCACTTGTTCTCGTAGTTCGAGTTTCCGATCAAGAGCGCCGTGTCGGCCGCGTGGGCGGGACCGGCGAGGAGCACGAGCGTACCGAGGGCGAGCGCTGACCGTCGCATCGTCGTCATTCCCTTGTCCTCCCGGGGGCAGCGGGTTCGCGCGGCATCCTAGCAGACTCGGGATGCGCGCGCCAACGCCCCGTGCGCCGATCGGTCAATCGTCATCGATGGCCAGATCGACTGGCGCAGGACATCGCTCACCTCGACGTGTCCGATTGACCGGGCACGCAAGGCGCCAAAGAAGTCACGATACGCACCTCGTCGAGCCGGCGAACGCCCGGCCGGTCGGGACGAAACCCCCGCCCGAGGAAGGACGGCGCCTCGAACACCACGATGTGCGCCTCGATCTCCACGGCGTGCTCCGCCAGGAACTCCTCCGGAAGGTCCGAACAGTGCGGGAAGTCAATGTCCGCGAAGGCGAGCGTGCCGTGCCTGGCCGTCATGCGAGACTGGCCTGCGTTGGACAGGCAGCGGAAGCGATTCGGGTCGACGCCACTCTCGCGGAGGAAACGTGCGTCGATCGGTGACCCGTCGACGAAGACCCGACACTCCAGCTCGAGCATGGCGCCGAATCCCGGACGCATCAGGTAGGACCGCGGTTCGTGCCCCGCGAAGCGTCCCCACCGGCGATTCGGCGAGCTCGTGATCGCGAGTCGCGTCGGCAACCCGATCACGCATTCCTCCGGATCGCGCGGAAGCCCTCGGTCCGATCCGCGCGGTATGATGTCGCACCCGGAGGAACGGACATGACCTGTCGCCCCGCGATTCTGGAGGACGGTCCGGCGATCGCTCGTGTCGGCGTCGCGGCCTGGAAGATCGGCTACGCGGACATCCTGTCGCCGGAGTACCTGGCAACCTGGCGCGAGGACGATCTCCTCGCTCGCTGGACGCGCGGCTTTCTCGCGGATCCGTCCGTCCTCGTGGCGGAATCCGACGGGCGGGTCGTGGGATTCAGTCGCCACGGTCCTCCGCGCGACGACGACGTCGGCGCCGACACCGGGGAGATCATCTCCCTGAACGTGGATCCCGCTCACTGGCGCGGCGGCCACGGTGCCGCCCTTCTCACGGCGGGTCTCGATCGCCTGCGGGAGCGCGGATACACACGCGCGGTTCTCTGGGTCCTTCGCGACAACGTCCGCGGCCGGCGCTTCTACGAGTCACAGGGTTGGCGGCCGGACGGGACGGAACGGCGCTGTGCACTCGTGCCGGATGCAATCGTATTCGAAGTACGCTACGAGCGGTCGCTGCAAGTTGGACGACCGCGCGATCGTCTACTCGCGTGAAGACGAACTCGGAGGTGCGGATGTCCCCGGTTCCCGCCGTGGAGAGTGGCGGCTGCGGGTGTTCGAGAACGAACAATTGTCGCACACGAGGGGGCAGGTAACGGGATCCGTGTCGGGAAGCGCTCGCTGCTTTTGCGTCGACGTCCGAACACGGCATCGCTAGAGTAGAAGTGTTGGCCCCCGGGAGCTCCTCACGGTCTACACGACGTTTCGAGGAGCCCAGAACATGACGTTCGGTACCCGGGCCGCGCTCGCGGCCTTTCTTCTCTCGGTATTCACCTTCCCCTCCCTCGCCAGAGCCCAGACCCTCGGTCTGCTCCGCAACGAGCCCGGCGCGTACCCCGGCTACACCCTGTTCGAGACGCTCGTGTATCCCACGACCTACCTGATCGACATGAACGGGGAGGTCGTGCACACGTGGGACCACGGGACCGTCATCGGCAGCTCCCTGTATCTGCAGGACAACGGCGATCTCATCCGTCCCGCGTCCGCGGGGATTCTCTACGCGTCGATCGGGGTCGGTTCCGGCCTCATCGAACGCACGGACTGGGACGGCAACGTGCTCTGGGAGTTCGTGTACTCGGACAGCACGAGGATCACGCACCACGACATCGCCGTGCTGCCGAACGGGAACATCCTGGCGATCGCGAAGGAGCTTCGTCCGCTCGCCGATTGCGTGCAGGCGGGTCGCAACCCCGCCACGCTCCAGCAGGCTCGCCTGTGGCCGGAGACCTTGATCGAGATCGAGCCCACCGGCAGCTCGGGCGGAAACATCGTGTGGAAGTGGGAGGTGTGGGACCACCTGATCCAGGACTTCGACCCCACCAAGGACAACTACGGAGTCGTGGCCGACCATCCGGAGCTCGTGAACATCAACTACCGCCAGGACAATCTCGCGAACTGGCTGCACATGAACTCCGTGACGTACGACGAGGAACTCGATCAGATCGTGGTGAGCTCGCGTACGTTCAACGAGTTCTGGATCATCGACCACAGCACGACGACCGCGGAGGCGGCCGGGCATACGGGTGGCGTGCGGGGTCGCGGCGGGGATCTGCTCTACCGCTGGGGGAACCCCGAGGCATACGACGCGGGCACTCTCGCGGATCGTCAGCTCTTCAAGCAGCACCATCCGCACTGGATTCCTTCCGGCCTCACGGGAGCGGGCCGGATGATGGTCTTCAACAACGGCAACGATCGACCCGGGGGGCCGTACTCCACGGTGGACGAGATCGTGACCACGGTCGACGCGAACGGGGACTACCCGATGCCGGCGTCGGGCACCCCGCACGGCCCGGCCGCCGCCGCGTACTCGTACGTCGCCGATCCGCCGGACAGCTTCTACTCCTCGTTCATCTCGAGCGCGCAGCGGCTCCCGAACGACGACACCCTGATCTGCGAGGGCGGCCCCGGCCGGCTGTTCGAGATCGACGGGTCCGAGAACATCCTGTGGGAGTACGTCGTGCCCGTGAACATGGACGGACCGATGATGCAGGGCGAGGTCCCCATGAACAACGAGACCCGGACCTTCCGGGCGACGCGACTCGATCCGAGTTTCCCGGGATTCGCGGGTCGGGACCTCACGCCCCTGGGTCCGATCGAGCTGGGGGGCACCGGGGCGCCGATCGTCGCGGCCGTGGGGGGCGCCGTGCTGTCGCCGGCGTTCCCGAATCCGTTCCGGGCCGAGACGTCCTTCGACTTCACGGTGGAGAGGCCGGGGACGGCGCGGCTCGACATCTTCGACGTGGCGGGCCGGCGGGTTCTCACGCTCGTGGACGGGCCCGTGGAATCCGGTCGCCACCGCGCGACGTGGCAACCGAGCGGCGTGGCGCCGGGCGTGTACACGGTGCGGCTGCTGGCCGCCGACCGGGCGACGACGAGGAAGGTCACGCTCGTGCGCTGAGGCGACGATGCTCCCGGCGGTGTCCGTGCTCGAGAGGCGGGCACCGCCGGCGCGCGGTGGTACCCGGCGCGCGTCCCCCTTGCGCCGAGGCGATCGAGTGCGCTACTGTCAGGATCTCGCGGCCGGCACCCCGCCCGCCGCCGGCACCACCACCGGAGGGAACACGCCATGGCAACCGCCGCCGTTCATCGGTTCGGGCCACGCTCTCTCCGGCACGCGCGCTAGCGCCGGCGCCTTCCGCGCCTCGCGAATCAGCCGCTCCGAGAGGGGCGGCTGATTTCGTTTCCCCACCGAGATCCGCCGCAACGTGGTCGACGCCGGGGTTCCGCCGGACGCACGACGTGTCCGGCGCCCACTCCTCCTCGAGGTGACGGACTCGATGCTGCACACGTACGGATGGAACGACGAGCGGGCGCGCGAGTTCGCGGCCGGCAATCACACCGACCTCGCCCCGGCCCGCGTGAGTCGCGAGGACCGCGGGCGCTACCAGCTGCTGACGGCGGCCGGCGAGCGCACGGGTGAGGTGTCGGGACGCCTGCGTCACGAAGCACGCTCGCGACTGGACTTCCCGGCGGTCGGCGACTGGGTCGCCGTGCGCGCGGAAACGGATGGGCCGTGCATCGTGGAGCGCGTGCTGTCACGCAAGAGCGTGTTCCTGCGCGAGGCCGCCGGAGAGGCCACGGAGGAGCAGGTCGTGGCCGCGAACGTGGACACGGTGTTCCTGGTCTCCGGCCTGGACGACGACTTCAACCCGCGCCGCGTGGAACGCTACGTGACCGCGACGTACGAGAGCGGAGCGACCCCCGTGATCGTGCTGAACAAGGCGGACCTCGCCGCGGATCCGGAGGCGTTCGTCGCGGAGATCGAGACGGCGGCGCCCGGGATCGACGTCGTGATCGTGAGCGCGCGGGAGGGGACCGGGGTGGATGCGCTGGCGCGCTGGCTCGCGCCGGGTCGCACGGTGGCGCTGCTCGGATCCTCCGGAGTCGGCAAGTCCACGCTCGCGAACGCGCTGCTCGGCGAGGAGCGTCAGGCGACCGGGGGCGTGCGGGAGAGCGACTCGAAGGGTCGCCATACGACCACGTCGCGCGAGCTGCTTCCGCTCCCGGGGGGCGCGGTGCTGCTCGACACGCCCGGCATGCGTTCGCTCAAGCTGTGGGCCGACGAGGACACGCTCTCCGCCGTGTTCCCCGACGTCGAGGGGTTCGCGGCGCAGTGCCGGTTCCGGGACTGCGGCCACGAGGCCGAGCCCGGCTGTGCCGTCCTCGCGGCGGATGCGGACGGTCGCCTCGCGGCGGGCCGACTCGAGAGCTGGCGCAAGCTCCAGCGGGAGCTCCGCTGGCTCGCCCGCAAGCAGGACGTACGCCTCCAGCGGGAGGAGCAGGGCCGCTGGAAGGCCGTGACGAAGGAGTACCGCAAGAAGAAGAAGGACCGGGAGTGGTAGCGGCCGGACCGATCCTCCGGGGCCGCCCCCGGAACGCGCGTCCGGCTCGATGTCCGGTCCGGGCGGCGTCTCGCGCCATACAGGTCAGAGCGTCCGGGCGCCGCCGCCCCCCGGCCGCGTATCCCGGACCCGTGAGGACCCCATGGATCGCCTGTCGTTCCCCCGCCGCCCCCGCGGCGTCGCCGCCCTCGTGTCGGCGCGAACCCGTCGCCTGCTCCCCCTTGCCGCTCTGTCGGCCGCCCTGGCCTCGGCCCCCGTGTCCGCCCAGGAGGTCCGTCAGGACCTCTGGGTGGTCCGGGGCGGCAACGTGAACGCCCTCGCCGTCTCCGGGAGCACGCTGTACTTCGGCGGCACGTTCTCGTCGGTGAAACCGTACACGGGCGGCGCGGCGCCGCTCGATCCGGCGTCCGGACAGGCCGTGGGGACCCCTCCGGTCGTGGAGGGCGAGGTGTTCACCGTGGTGTCGGACGGAGCCGGCGGCTGGTTCCTCGGCGGCAACTTCACCGCCGTCGCCGGGGAGGCGCGGACCGGGCTCGCGCACGTGCTGGCCGACGGTTCGCTGTCGGCGTGGGCGCCCGCCGTCACCGGCGGCGACGTCTACGTGATGCAGCGGGTCGGCGGCACGATGTACCTCGGCGGCTCGTTCAGCTTCGTCGGCGGGCAGTTCCGCCCGAACGTCGGCGCCGTCGACGTGACGAGCGGGGCCGTGAACGCCTGGAACCCGAGCGCGTCGAGCTACGTGACGGCGCTCGCGGTGAGCGGGAGCACGGTGTACCTGGGTGGCGGCTTCACCACGCTGGGTGGCCAGCCGCGCACGCGCCTCGCGTCCGTGGACGCGACGTCCGGCGCCGTGACGACGTGGAATCCCGGCGCCGACAATCAGGTGTCGGAGTTCGCGGTGAGCGGCACCACGCTCTACGCGGGCGGCCGTTTCCTGAACGTCGGCGGAGCGGCGCGGAACCGACTCGCGGCGTTCGATCTCGGCACCGGCAACCTCACCGCCTGGGATCCGGATGCGAACGGCGAGATCGGAGATCTGCTCGTCGACGGATCGCTCGTGTACGCCTGCGGAGCGTTCAGCACGCTCGGCGGCGCGCCGCACGGTCGGCTCGCGGCGATCGATGCCGTGACCGGTGTGACCACGGCGTGGGACCCGAACGCGAACTTCAACGTCGACGCGATCGCGAAGCTCGGCAATGACGTGTACGCGGGCGGCGCGTTCGACACCATCGGCGGCGGGACGATCCGCGTGCTCGCCAAGGTGGACGCCACGACCGCGCTCGTGGATCCGACCTGGAACCCGGACCCCGGTCTCGCCGTGTTCTCGCTCGCGACGGACGGCAACGTGATCTACGCCGGCGGGGACTTCTTCACGATCGGCGGCGTGCAGCGGAACCGTCTCGCGGCGATCGATCTCGTCACCGGCCGCGCCACGGACTGGGATCCGGGAGCGTCGAGCACCGTGTACTCGATGGTGGTCGAGGGGAA
>JAGQIB010000094.1:1597-3334 GCA_020431545.1 Gemmatimonadota bacterium | reverse complement strand
GCGACCTCCGGCGGGAAGTCCTGCGGACGATGGTGCACGTTGATCCCGATCCCCGCCACGGGGAACACGCGCCCGCCGGCCGATCGCGCCTCCACGAGCACGCCGCAGATCTTGCGGCCGCCGATCCGCACGTCGTTCGGCCACTTGAGGGCCGGCGAGAATCCGGTTCGCTCCTCCACCGCCTCGGCCACCGCGAGCGCCGCGATCAACGACAGCCGCGGCGCGGCGGCCGGATCCGCGGGCACCGGCAGCAGCGTGGTGCTCCAGATTCCGAGGCCGGGCCGGGAGTCGAACACGCGGCCGCGCCGTCCCCGGCCGGCCGTCTGCAGCTCGGCCGTCACCACGAGTCCCGGCGCCGCCCCGGCCGCGGCCCGTTCCGCCGCGCGGTCGTTCGTGGAGCCGATCGCTGCGAGGACCTCGAGCTCGCGTCCCCAGGTGGCGCCGCCGAGCGACGCCTGCACGCCGGCCGCCGCCAGCGCGGAACCGCGCGGGCCGAACCGGAGCGTGCCGTCGGTTTCGAGGGAGACGAGGTCGCCGAGCGTCGCGAGCGCCGACTCGAGATCGGGCGCGTCGCCGATCGTCGTGAGGCGCGCGGCCGGCAGCGCGCCACCCGCCTCGCCGAGCGCGTGCACGAGACGCGCCGCGCGCTCGAACGCGTCGCTCACGCGCCCTCGATCAGGAACGAGAAGTCGATCGCCTTCACGCTGTGGGTCAAGGCGCCGAGGCTCACGCAGTCCACGCCGATTCGCGCGAGCTCCGGAATGCGCGCGAGCGTGACGTTGCCGGACGCCTCCAGCTCCGGCCGCTTCCCCGACTCGGCGAGCCGCGCCACGATGCGCGCCATCTCGTCGTTCGACATGTTGTCGAGCAGGAGGCGATGCGCGCCGTACTCGGCCGCGCGGATCGCCTCGTCGAACGTGCGGACCTCCACCGTGACGGGGAGCGATCCCGAACGTTCGTCCGAGTAGATCGCGCCGAGCGCCATCGCGATGCCGCCGGCCAGGGCGAGGTGGTTCTCCTTCAGCATCACCATGTCGCCGAGGCTCCACCGGTGCGACGTTCCGCCGCCCGCGACCACCGCCCACTTCTCGAGCGCGCGCAGCCCGGGCGTGGTCTTGCGCGTGTCGCAGATCGCGATCATGCCGCCCGCCGCGTCCACGCAGCGACGCGTGACCGTGGCCACGCCGGACAGGCGCTGCAGGAAGTTCAAACCCGTGCGCTCGCCGCCGAGCAGCACGCGCGCGCTCGCCCGCAGCTCCAGCACGACCTCGCCGGCCGCGAACGAATCGCCGTCCTTGCGGCCCGTGATCTCCACCGCCTCGTCGTCGGCGAGCAGCTCGAACGCGCGCGTGAACGCGTCGCGGCCGGCGAGCACGCCGCCCTCGCGAGCGAGGACGTGCGCCGACTTCGAATCCCCGGCCCCGGGCAGCGGCAACGTGGACCGGTCGTCGAACGCGTGGTCCTCCTCGAGCGCGCGACGCACGATCGGGTCGATCACGTCGCGCGAGGGGGGTTGCGCCTGGAAGCGGCCGAGCGTCTTCAACGTCGCCTCCGCGGGGAACGTCGCTTGCTGCCCGCCGTCACCGGCTTGACCTTCGTGCGCGCCGCGGCCGCGGCCGGGTCCGCCTCCAGGTCCATCAGGCGATCGCGCAGCGTTGCCGCGAGCTCGAAGTCCAGCCGCTCCGCCGCCTCCAGCATCTCGCGCGTGAGGCGTTGCGCCATCTGCTCGCGCTCGAC
>JAGQIB010000094.1:0-1548 GCA_020431545.1 Gemmatimonadota bacterium | reverse complement strand
CCCTTCATCTCCGCGACCTCGGTCTGTCCCATGACCTGCTCCACGGATTTGCGGATCGATTCCGGCGTGATGCCGTGCTCCTCGTTGTAGGCCTGCTGCTTCTCGCGGCGACGTCCCGTCTCGTCCAGCATGCGCTGCATGGAGCCGGTGATCTCGTCGGCGTACAGGATCACGCGACCGCTCAGATTCCGCGCCGCGCGCCCGGCCGTCTGGATCAGCGAACGATCCGAGCGCAGGAACCCTTCCTTGTCCGCGTCGAGGATCGCCACCAGTGACACCTCGGGCAGGTCGAGTCCCTCGCGCAGCAGGTNNGTTGATGCCCACGAGCACGTCGAACTCCGCGAGGCGCAGGCCGCGCAGGATCGCGATGCGGTCGAGCGCGTCGATATCGGAGTGGAGGTAGCGCACGCGGATGCCGGCCTCCTCCAGGTAGTCCGTGAGGTCCTCGGCCATGCGCTTCGTGAGCGTCGTGATGAGCACGCGCTCCTCCCTCGCCACCGTGACCCGGATCTCGGCGATCAGGTCGTCGACCTGTCCGCTCACCGGGCGGATCTGCACCTCGGGATCCACGAGTCCCGTGGGGCGGATGACCTGCTCCACCACCACGCCCTCGGACTGCGTGAGCTCCCACTCGCCCGGCGTGGCCGACACGAAGATCATGTCGCCCGTCATCTCCAGGAACTCCTCGAAGTTCGCGGGACGGTTGTCGATCGCGGACGGCAGGCGGAATCCGTGCTCCACGAGCGTGGACTTGCGCGCGACGTCTCCGTGGTACATGCCGCCGATCTGCGGCACGGCCACGTGCGACTCGTCGATCACCGTCAGAAAGTCCTTCGGGAAGAAGTCGACCAGGCAGAACGGCCGCTGGCCCGGCGCGCGCCCGGAGAAGTGGCGCGAGTAGTTCTCGATGCCGGAGCAGTGTCCGATCTCCTCGATCATCTCGAGGTCGAAGTTCGTGCGCGACTCGAGTCGCTGCGCCTCCAGCAGGCGGTTCTCCGCGCGCAGGAACTGCAGCCGTTCGTCGAGCTCGGCGCGGATGGTCGCGAGCGCGCCCTCGATCTTGGGCCGCGCCGTGACGTACTGCTTCGCGGGGAACACCATGTACTCGTCCGGCTCGGCCTTCACCTCGCCCGTCAGCGGGTCCACCACCGTGAGGCGCTCGACCTCGTCGCCGAACAGCTCGAGACGGAGGACGTCTTCCTCGTACGCGGGGCGGATCTCCATGGTGTCGCCGCGCACGCGGAACGTGCCGCGGCCGAGCATGTAGTCGTTGCGCGTGTACTGGATCTCAACCAGATCCGCGAGGATCGCGTCGCGGTCGCGCTCGGCGCCCACCCGGATCGGCACCGCGAGGTTGCGGAAATCGTCCGGATCCGACAGACCGTAGATGCACGAGACGGAAGCGACCACGATCACGTCCGGTCGGGTGGTCACCGCGCACATCGCGCGCAGCCGCAGGCGGTCGATGTCGTCGTTGATGGAGGCGTCCTTCTCGATGTACGTGTCCGTCTGCGGGACGTACGCCTCCGGCTGGTAGTAGTCGTAGTA
>JAGQIB010000093.1:13304-16214 GCA_020431545.1 Gemmatimonadota bacterium | reverse complement strand
TGGTCGAACTCGAGGCGCGCCTGCAGCGCCGGTGTCGCGAGCGGACCGCTCACGTGGATCTCGGCCTGGGCCTTCCCCTTCAACGCGGTGGTCGAGAGATCGTCGGCGCTCGCGCCGAGGTCGGCGAGGTCGGCGACCTCCCCGCGGAACGTCGCCTCCACGCGGTTCTGCGCGGAGATCGTGCCCTCGCCCTCGAGGAAGGAGCTGCCGCGCTCGAATCGCGCGTGCTCGAGCGTCACGTCGCCGCGGTCGAACTCGGCCTTCGCGCTTCCTCCCTGCAGCTCGAAGTCGAACACGGACAGGCGCGACAGACGGATCTCGGCCGTGCCCCGGAACGAGTCGCGCGAGAGGCCCTCGCCGTCGAAGCGGATCGCACCGTCGACGTTCGACACGGCCGACAGGTCCGGATCCGCGAGCGCGACCGCGGGCTCCACGTTCCGGAACACCGCCACCCCCTCCAGGTGCGGCGGGCTCGTGAACTCCATCGTGCCCGAGAGATCCACGAGCGACGCTCCGGCCTTCAGGTGGAACGCCTCCATGTCCAGACGGTCTCCGCGCCGGGTACCCGAGAAGTGGATCTCGCGGTTCACGCCGTCGGCGCCCGCTCCCGCGAACTCGCCGGAGAGGCGCAGAGAGTCCGGGCGTCCGGTCGCGAGCAGCGACATCTCCAGGTCGGTCAACATCAACGGGTGACGCGTCCCGGTCCACTCGCCGATGCGCGCGAGCGGGATGGAGAAGCCGCGCACGAGGAGCGAGCTCTCCGTGCCTCCGGTCGGATCGACGTGTCCCTCGAAGCTCACGCGGCCGCCGGCCGCCTCGAGATGGAGCCCGTCGAGAGAAACGACCTCGCGGTCCAGCGCGACGTCTCCGGTGAGCTCCACCGTCTCGTCGATCGTGCTCGTGCGCAGCCGGCTCGACGCATCTTCCACGCGCACCCGCCAGCTCGCGCGCTCGCCCTCCAGATCGCCCGTGAGATCGAGCGCGTCGAGGCGCAGCGCGTCGCCGGCCACGAGCTGTCCGTTGCGGATCTCGAGGTCGCGCACCACGAGCGGAGGCAGATCCGGCCCGCCACCTTCCCCGGCCGCCGGCCGCGCCGGCCGCTCCCGGCCGTTCCACGCGACGATCCGCTCGAGATCGATGCGCGGCCCCAGGATGCGCACACGCGCCACCCGGCGGCGGCCGAAGAGGATCTCGGAGAAGCGGTACGCGACCTCGAGACGATCGACCGCGACGAGCCGCGCGCTGTCGGCGGGGGCACTGGGCCGCGTGAGCTCCACCTCGTCGAGGATCAGACCGCTCCACGGGCGCCAGGTGAGCGAGGACGCGGCCACCTTCACGTCTTCCGACGCGAGCCGACGGTTCGCCTCCTCCACGATCGTGGGCGTGAGCACTCCCGACTCGAGCAACACCGCCCCGGCGACGACGAACACCGTCACGAAGATGACGAGCCACAGGGTGCCGATGCGAAGATGTCGCCAGCCGATCTGCATCAGAACACGTGCCCCAGACTCAGGTGGTAGCCCCAGTCCCGATCATCGGATTCGAGGATCTTCAGCTTGCGGGCGGCGTCGAGCCGGACGGGCCCGACCGGCGTGGAGAAACGCAGCCCCAGGCCGACGGCGTAACGGAACTCGGAGGGGACCTCGGATTCGTCGGCGGACGTGTTCAGGTCGAAGTCCTCCCAGTGGATGTCCTGGGCGCGATCCCACGCGTTCCCGCCATCCAGGAACGCCGCCCCGTGGAACAGCCAGAACAGCGGAAACCGCGTCTCGACGTTCGCAAGCACCATGAAGTCGCCCGGGCCGATTTCCTGGTAGCGGTAGCCGCGCACCGAGGCGGCGCCGCCGAGCTTGAAGCGCTGCTGATCGGGCACGATGTCCGACGCGCCGTAGGGGCGTTCGATTCCGACCCGCACGCGGGCGGCGAGCGTGGCCCACCAGGTCCTGTAGGTGGATGCCTCGATCTGCACCCGCCAGAAGTCGTTGTCTCCGCCGAGGATGCCACCGGACACGGAGCTGAGCAGGCGATTGCGGAATCCTTCCTCCGGCTCGAAGAAGTTGTCGCGATGATCACGGTCGAGCGTGAACGTCGCCGAGCGGGTGATGTTCGGACGCTCGTCGTCCGGAATCGCCACCCCGGTGCCGAGGTCGAGGTCGGCCCACTCGTTCTCGAGGCCGACCCAGGCGTTCGTGTGCCGGGTGAGCTCCCGGCTGACGTTCAGCACGAGGCGCACGAGACTCAGGTCATACTCGTCCTGACGATTGTTCGTGAACACCCGCTGCTTCTCCCAGGAGAGCGTGAGCGCGCCCGCGTTCCGGGTGCTGAACAGCCACGGCTCGATGAAGCGTCCCTCGATCCGCGCGCGGATGAGATCTACCGGCTGCAGCTCCGACGCGAGCACGCCCTGCACGGAGCCGCGCTTGCCGCGACCGAACAGGTTCCGGTGCCCCCATTCTCCGGAGAGGCGGAGCTGGTCGCGCGTTCCGTACCCGAGTCCGAAGCCGACGAAGCGCATCTTGCGCTCGCGCACCTCGACCACCACGTCGACCGCGCCGGACGACTCCTCCACGTTCTGCGGTCGGATCTCGACCCGCGAGAAGTACCCGGTGGAGTACAGCCGATTCCGGCTGCGCTCGAGCAGCTCCCGGTTCAGGACGGTGCCCTTCTCGAACACGAGCTCGCGCCGGATGATCTCGTCCTGCGTGAGCACGTTGCCGCGGATCGCGACCTCGCCGACGAGGAAGCGCGGTCCCTCGTCGATGCGGAACACGAGGTCGTGCACGCGGGGGACCTGCGTCTCGTCGCCGGGCTGGATGTCCGCGACGACCTGCACGAGGTAGAACCCTCGGTTCGCGTACGTGTTCTCGATCGCGGCGCGATCGCGGGCCGTGAGGAGGACGTCGAACGGCA
>JAGQIB010000093.1:0-13227 GCA_020431545.1 Gemmatimonadota bacterium | reverse complement strand
GCGCTGAACCCCGGGCTCGATCTCGAACGTCGCCTCCACGCGCCGGTCGCGGGGGTCGTAGCGAAGCGAGAGCCGGACGTCCGCGGACCAGTAGCCGTGACGCCGGAGGACGAGTCGCACGCGATCCACGTCGGAGTGCAGGGTGTCGAGATCGATCGGGCGGAAGCGGAGCCAGCCGGACGTCGACGACTCGATCTCGTCGCGGAGCTCGTTCTCGGGGACGTCGCCCGGGCCCGTGAAGCGGATTCGCTCGAGGCTGTAACCCGAGAGGTCCGCGGGAGCGGTGTCGGTCCAGTCCTTCTCGCCGGCCGCGGCCCGGGCGGAGGCGACTCCCAGCGCGAGGACGCCGAGAAGCAGGACCCGCGCGAAACCGCGAGCTCGGTCCCGGAGCGATCCACCTTGGCTCATCGAGAACACCGCTCGGAAGGCAGGGACCGGGACCTCCTCGCTCGACTGGCGATCCAGGAGGTCATCCCGCTTTATAGGGCGGAAACACCGCTTTCGCAACGTTTCGCGGGATCCGCCCCCGGTGGTAGGTTGTTCGGGATCGAGCCCCGGCGTGCCCGGGCGACGGAGGCGAGGGACGCGTGCGGGTCATCCGATTCGGCTTTCCGCGAGGGGTGGTGATCCGCGGAGGAACGGGGCTGCTGCTGCTGCTGCTGCTCGGACTCGCGGCCGGGCCGGGTTGCGGGCCGGACGAGAACGCGGTCGATCCGGCCGCCGCGCCGCGGAGCGCGGAGACGCTCGCCGCCGAGGAGAAGGCCGGCGATTTCCTCGACTACTACGACGCGGTCGTCACGCTCTCCCGGCGCTACGCGACCGAACCCGATTCGTTCCGCGTGCACCTCGACGCGCTGCCCGGCTCCCACCTGACGGACGCGGAATGGGCGGCGTGGACGGCCCCCTACCGCGGTATGCCCCGCGCGCTGGCCGACCGGCTGGAATCGGCGATCGCGCGGCCCGTCGTCACGGAGTAACCCCGAGCGCGCGGGCGAGTTCGGCCAGCGAGCCCACCCGACGCTCCGGGCGCGCGTCCGAGTCCGGCGTCGCGCCCCCGGAACGCCCTCCGCGCCGGTCGACCCACACCGTGCGCCAGCCGGCCGCCCGCGCGGGGGCGACGTCGTGCCAGAGACTCTGGGCGCAGTGCAGGTGTCGGGCCCGCGCGAGGGCGAACCGACGCGACGCCTCGTCGAAGATCGCGCGATCCGGCTTGTAGCTCCGCGTGGCCTCGGCCGTGATCACGAAATCGAAGTCCACGCCGAGCGACGCCTGCGTTCGCGCGAAGAGCGCCTCGTCCACGTTCGAGACCACGGCGAGCCGGAAGCGCGCGGCGAGCGCCCGCAGCGAGGGGACGGTATCCGCGAACGGCGGCCAGTCCGGCAGCGACTCGGCCAGGAAGTCCCGATCTCCCGGCGCGAGCCCAAGATCGTGATCCGCCGCGAGCCCCTCCCCGACGCGCGCGAGCACCTCGCGGTACGGAACCCAGGGGCCGTGCTCGGCCGCGGACTCGTGCGCGGCGTACCGCGCCAGCAGGGCTTCGGCCGGCGGCCGGTCGCGCCCGTGACGACGGAAGAGATCGCTCAGCGCTTCGAGAATGCCCGTCTCCCAGTCGATCAGCGTGCCGTAGCAATCGAAGCTCAACAGCTCGACCTCGGAGAAGTCGGCCGCTTCGGGATCCGGCGCAAGCGGACCGCTCACTGCAGCGCTTCCGTGATCGCCTCGACGTTCGCTCGCATCATGCCCGGATACGTCGCCGCGGGCGTGCCCGCCGGCCCCATCGCGTCCGAGTACAGCGGACCGCTTGCGGCAAGGGTTCCGCCCACCGCGCGCACGGCCTCCACGACCGCGTCGACGGAGCCTCGCGACATGCTCGTCTCCGAGAAGACGGCCGGGACCCCGCGCTCCCTCACGAGGTCCACGATCCGCGGCACATCGGGAGCCGGCCCCTCGAGCCCCACCGTGTCGACACCGTACGCCCGCCCGAAGTAGCCGAACGCGTCGTGGGCGGTGATCAGCACGCGACGTTCCGCCGGGATCAGCGCGATCTCCGATCGGCACCACTCGTCCAGCTCGGCGAGCTTCTCGCGGTAGATCCGCGCGTTCTCCTCGAAGTACAGACGCGAGTCGGGCTCGGCCGACGCGAGCACCTCCACGACCCCCCGCACCGCGGACGACCACAGCGAGGCGTCGAGCCACACGTGCGGGTCGACCGCCCCGCCGAGCGCCGCGGGACGCAGGAGGCGCGAAGGATCGATGCTCCCGGCGACCGCGAACGCGGGGTGACCCTCCGCGGCGGCGCGGGCAAGCGTGTCGGACGCGCGCTCCTCGAGGGACAGGCCGAGGGAGAACGCGAGATCGGCGCCGACCAGGCGCTCGAGGTCGCCGGGCGAGGGTTCGTACCCGTGCGGATCCACGCCGGGGCCCATCCAGGAGGTGACGTCGACCCGGTCTCCACCCAGCTCGCGAACGAGGTCGGCCACCACCTGGGTGGTCGCGATCACGCGCAGCCGACCGTCCCGGGCCGCCGGTCTCGACTCCTCCCTGGCCCCCCGGGAACAGCCCCCGGCGAGGAGCGTCGCGAACGCGCACGCAAGGAACATCCTTCGGTTCATTCGTTCTCCCTTCTTTCCCGGGCGAGCTCTCCGGATCCCGGACGGAGCGGACCGTCCATTTCCTCGAGGACGTCTTCCAGCGTGCGCCCGGCGGCGGCGGCGGCCTCCCCCGCGGCCAGCTCCGCCACCAGGCGCTCCGTGGCCTCTGCGACCTCGCGCTGGCCCTCCACGGGCTCCCGCCGCCCGCGCAACGCCGCCGCGACGTCCAGGACGGCGATCGCCCCGGCCGGGCGGCCGAGCTGCCAGGCGCCTTCCCGGTCGGGCGCGCCCTGGGGCGAGAGGATGCCGGCCGCGTGCAACGTCTCCAGGATGTCGCGCACGGTGCGGACCGGGATCGCGAGCGCATCCGAGAGGGTGTCCGCGTTCCACGGATCGCCGCCCCGACGAAACGCCCGGGCGATCTCCAGCGCGATGCGGAGCCCGACCGCTTCCCGCTCCGCCGGTCCCGCCCTCGGTCCCCGTACCTCCCGGCGGTAGAGAGCCAGGTTCTGGTGCGCGAACGCGAACTCCGCGCCGAGCAGGAAGATCGACCAGAACAGGTAGATCCACACGAACAGGAGAGGCAGCGCCGCGAACCCGCCGAACAGGGCGTTCGCGCGCGCCACTCCGATCGCGAAGTCCAGGTAGAAGTACTGCGCGACGACGACGAGACCGGCTGCGAGCGCGCCGCCGAGAAACGCGGAGCGCAAACGGACGGTGGTGTTCGGCAGGATCCAGTTCAGGAACGTGAAGGTCAACGCCAGGAGCGCAAGGGGCACGTGCCGCAGTCCGAACTCGTGCAGTCGCGCGAACCAGGGCTGCGTCATCATGTGCTGGAACAGGTACTGACTCTGCAGCGAGCCGGCGAGCGAGCCCGCGACGGCGAGAAGCAACGGCGCGATCACGAGTACCGCGAGATAGTCCGAGAGACGCCGCACGAGACTGCGCTGCCGCGTGATGCCCCAGATCCGATTCAGCGACGTCTCGATGTTCGTCACCGCGAGCACCGTCGTCAGGAACAGGATCGAGGCGCCCACGGTGCCGAGGCCGCGGAAGTTCGCGCTCTCCGCGAGATCCAGGATCTGACGCTGCGCGTCCGGGCTTCCCGCCGCGACCTGGTGCACCAGAAACGTCGCGAACGTCTCGCCGCCCACCCCCACGGCCTGTACGAGCGAGATCGCGACCGCGAGCAGGGGGATGAGCGAGAGCGCCGTGAAGTAGGTCAGGGCGCTCGCCCGCAGGAGCAGATGGTCGCGAACGAACCCCCGGCCGACGATCGCGCCGAACTGGAGCAGCCCGACGACGCGTCCTCCCGGAGTGCCGGGATCGAAATCGCGATTCCAGAGATCTTCCGCGAGGAAGCGTCGCAGGCGGCGGACGGGCTCGGCGATCATCCCGGGATCCTATCACCGCGGGACGAGAACGGGGCCGGCCCGCGAACGGACCGGCCCCCGAGGATCGGATCGGTTGCCCGATCGTCTCTCGTCTAGTTCAGGCGGGTGATCTTGCGGATCTCCTCTCCCGCCGACGTCCGCAACCGGGCGAGGTACACGCCGGCGACCGTCGGCCGACCGAGCGTGTCCCGACCGTCCCACCGGAGCGCGTGGTGACCGGCCGGCAGGTTGCCGGACTGCACCTGGCGCACGAGGCGGCCGCTCACGTCGAACACGTCGACCGTGACCCGCTCCTCCTGCGGAAGCGCGAGGCGGAACGTCGTGTCGTCGCGCGACGGGTTCGGGAACGCGGCGAACGAGAGCTCCGTCACGTCGGTCGGCAGATCCGCGGAGACCGCCGTCTGCGAGCCGACGGTGATCCGGTACGTGCCGGACAGACCGTTGGTGTTGATGATCGCGAGACCGTAGTAGTCGTTCGCGGTCGGAACGACGTCGATGATCTCCATTCCACCGGCGCCGTTCGCATCCGCGTTCGCGATGGCCTGGCCGGCGTTCGCGTAGTACGTCGCACCGAACGACTGGAACAGGGCCACCTCGAAGTCCGCCGAACCGGTGAGCGGCTCGACCACGATCCGGGTCGGCACGTTGAACGGCAGGTAGAGGTCGTAGATCTCCGCCACGTCGTTCGAGGGCCAGCTCGCGTCGTACGTGACCGGCACTCCGCCGCCGAGGTAGATGATGGTCTCGGTGCCGCCCTCGGCCTCGACCCGCATCGGCTGCGAACCCTGCTGCCGCCAGACGCGCGGGTACACGGTCTCGAACGGCGTGTGGTTGTAGTCGCCGACGACGTAGTTGACGACGCCCACCCCCGTCTGATCCGAGGCCTTGAGCGTGGTGATCGTGCAGGGCTCGTCGCCGTAGAGCGATATCCGTGCCTCTTCACCACCGGTCGGCTTCACGGCCCAGATCCACCACTGGGAGGTATTCGTGGTCGTCTCGCCCCAGAGGACCTCCTCCGAGTAGCTGGCCGCGGCGTCGTCGTTCATTCCGATCTCGCGACCGAACCAGAGCGACGAGGTGCCGCTCGCTTCGTCGAACATCGTCTGCACGAGGCCGTGCCAGTCCGAAGCGTCGGCCTGGTACTTCAGGAACTCGCCGGCTCCCGCCGCACCTCCGCTGGAGTAGCCGTCGAACTCGGCGCGATCCTGGTAGTAGTCCCCGTCCGACGAATCGAACAGGTACAGACCGTCGTTGAATCCGCCCTGGTAGCTTCGCACGGCGTAGGACCAGCCGTTCGTGAGGAAAGCGTCCCAGACCTTGACCACGTGCCCCGCGTCGAAGTTGTAGGAGCCGGTGATGCCGGAGATGACGTCGGCACTCTGCTCCCACTCCGTGCGGTGCGTTGCCGTGCCGGACTGGCGGTTGACCCGCACGTAGTCCGCCGCACTCGACGCGTGGTTGTAGTCCACGGCGATGAAGTCGACCGCGCCCACACCGTACGTCGTCTGATCCAGCAGCGTCTGGTACGTCGACTCGGCGTACAGCTCGACCTCGGTGTCCGTGGCGGAATCCGTGGGGCGGGTGCCGATCACGGACCAGTAGCCGGCGGCCGGGTCGTAGTTGTAGAGGCGCAGATCGAGGCCGGAATGGAACGGGCTCTCCTCGGCCAGGGTCACCGGCGTCGGGCCGATCTGGATCGTGTAGTCCGAAGACGCGGCGGTGTTGTTGAACACCACGAGTCCGTACACGTCATCCGAGGGGACGGTGTACGTGTAGGTCTCGGTGCCGCTGGCGCCGGTGTTGTCCGCGGTCCAGACGGCCGAGCCGCGGCCCGCGTAGTAGTCGCTGCCGTTGCTCTTGAACAGCGACATGCCGATGTCACCGCTGCCGCTGGTGTTGTCCAGGACGAACGAGATGGTCTCGCCGCCGAACAGCGGGACTTCCCAGCACCGCACCACGTCCGTGCTCGCGAGCGAGAACGAGCGCGCCACGCCGTCCGGGTACAGGATGCCGGTGCCGCTCTCCCAGTGCAGGCGATAGTTGCCGCCCGTACCGCTCCAGCGACGGACCTCGAGATGCTCGTTGCCGAGGTTGTTGTGGTTGTAGTCGCCGACCACGAAGTCGATCAGCTGCCCGCCGAAGGACGAGCCGGCCAGGTAGGTGTCGTGGTTGTTGTCGGCGTACAGGCGCAGGTCGTAGTCGTCCGTACCCGGCGACCGCAGACCCGCGACGCCCCACGATCGGTTGTTCTGGTGATAGGCGAATCCACCGTTGTCCTCGGTGCCGCTCCAGAGGTACCAGCCGTTGTTCACGATGTGATAGATCGGGATCATCGTGTTGCCGGAGAGGCGACGCCTCGTCGTGTCCATCCAGCCGTTGCTGTCGCTGTCCACCCAGCCCCAGTGGCCCAGCGTGTACTGGCAGATCGAACCCGACAGCGTGTTGTTGATCATGATGCAGGACACGTCGGTCGGGCAGGAAGCGAGCTGGCAGTTGCCGTTGTTGTAGGTCGTGGTGAGGTACGTGGACTGGCACGCGCCGCAGTTGATGCCGCCGTTGCACTGTCCGCCCTCGACGTACTCGTCGCAGGAGCCGAAGATGTGACCCCACTCGTGCGCCCAGACGGACCCGAGGTCATCGGTGTAGTTGACGCACCGCGCCGCGCCGTACGAGGCGAAGGCCCGACCCGTGATGTCCGCGGGCTGGTAGACGCACAGGACGTTGTCCCAGCCGCCGGCCCAGTCCTGCAGGTTGTAGGTGAGGTCGTCCACGTACAGGCCGTCGCCGTCGGAGTCCGCGACGATGCCGGCCGAAACGGCCTCGGCGATGTTCCAGGTCATCGAGTCGGTCGGGATGTTGGCGCCGTAGTTCCACACGTAGTACGCGTAGAGGTTGTTGCTCCCGTTGTCGAACTCGACGTTCGCCCCGGCGGGCGCGTTGTTCCGGTAGAAGTCCTTGGCGATCGCCGCCTTCGCCGCCGCCGCGTCCATCTCGGCCTGCGACCAGGTGCCACCGGTGTGATTGATGAAGAAGTGCAGGACGAGCGTGTTGCCGCGCGCGTAGTGCGTGGCGTCGTTGTCCCCGTTGCCGGGCGCGCGCGGGTCCGGCTCCTGATCGAGCATCCAGCGGTCGTCCATGTCGTCACGCTCGAAGTCGTGCGCGCTCTCCACCGGGGCCTCGGCGACCTGACGTCGCGCTTCCGCGATCATCTCGTCGGACACGTAGCCGATGGTGGGTGCCTGGAACGCGTTCGCCGGCGCCACCAGCGCGCCGAGCGCGAGGACCGGGGCCGTGAGGCCGAAGATCTTCGCCTTCATTACTGGTTCCCTCCCTGGCCGTTCGCCGCCTTCGCCGCGCGATCCGCGACGGCTTCGGGCTGCTGCGAGTCATCGACCGAATCGGTGGTCGGAACGGCCGGTACGCCGCGGGTCGCTTCATCGGACTCGAGGCCTTCGTCGTTGCCGGTCGTGCCGAGGTTCAGCTTGGCGAGCTCGGCCGCGGTCATGCCTTCCGGACCCATCTCCTGCACGGACGGAAGGTCGCCGGCGATGCCGGCCAGCGGGTCGTCGGACGGGTTGATCGCCGCCCGATCCTCGAGCAGGTCGAGCTTGCGCTCGGCGAGCTCGTCCTCGGTCGGAGCGACCGCGTCCTCGGGGAGGATCGTGGAGTACAGCGTTCCCGCCACGCGCGACGCCTCGATGGCCTGACGCGCCGAAGCGAGCTTGGACTCTTCGAAGGAGGTCAGCGCGCCGGGCTGGCCCTCGCCCTCGTCCACGTAGACGCCGCCGCGGTGGTAGCGCGGATCGGGACGGAGCTCGCGCAGCTGGAAGCCGCGGACCTCGAGGGTGGCCCGGATCTCGGGCACGGTGTTGTCGACAGGGGAATGTTCGGCCTCCACGGGCTCCTCGACGGGGCCGGGGGCGGTCTGGGGCACGGGCTCGGCCTGGACCGGAAGGCCGGCCAGGAGGAGCAGGGCGCCCAGAGAGAGCGAAACGCGCATTCGAGGGTCTCCTTTTCGAGAGCTGCCCGCGCCGAGGGGGTTGGTTCGGCGCATTCGGGCGGTTCGAAAGGGGAACGCCCCCTGAGGGCGGAATCGCACAGCGGTCCGGGGAGGAGGTGCTGGGCCGGGGACAGGTCGGGACCAGGGCAGGCGGTCGGCTCCGGCGCGCGTGCCGGCCCGGTGGGGTCGATCGCGCTCGGCGGCTGCGGCTACTCGCCGCCGCGACCGCGCGCGGCGACGAACTCCCGCAGGTCCTTCCAGACCGGGGACCGCACCTCGTCCAGGAACAGCTGCAGGTGCGGGAACGGAATCTCGATGCCGGCGTCGTCGAGCGCCCGCTTGGCGCCTTCGAGCGCCCGGGCGCGCACCGCCGGCTCCGTTCCGGGGTCGTCGACCCACACCCGCATCAGCAGGTTCACGCTGGAGTCGCCGAGTTCCACGACCACGACGTCCGGAGCGGGGCGCTCGCGCACGACGTCGATGCCGTTCAGCACGGGAAGGATCGCGGCGCGTGCCGCCTCGACGTTCTCCTTGTAGGCAATGCCGATCGGGATGTCGATCCGGGTCTCCCCGTTCTTCGAGAGGTTCTCGAGTACCGCGTCCACGATGCTCTTGTTCGGCAGAACGACCCAGGTGTTCTGGTTCGTCTGCAGCCGCGTCGTCCGCAGCGTGATCTCGGCCACCCGACCGAACTGCCCGTCGACCCGGAGCCAGTCCCCCACCTCGAACGGCTTGTCCCACAGGATGAGAAAACCGGAGATGACGTTCGCCACCGAATCCTGCGCCGCGAAGCCGATCGCGATGCCGGCGACCCCGAGCCCCGCGAGCGCGGCGCCGATGTTCACGCCGAGCTGATCGAGGGCCATCACGGTCCCGAAGATCAGTACCGTGTAGCGGTACACGTTGCGGACCAGGAGCGTGATGATGGTCTCGTGCATGCCGCCGCGCTTCAGGGCAGCCTCGATCGGGATCCGCGAGACCCGGTAGAGGAACCAGAAGCCGACGAAGAACACGAGCGCGGACCCGAGCCGCGGCGCAAACGCCACGACCCGGGTGGTCAGCTCGGAGACGTCGATCAGCTCGAGGAAATGATCCAAACCGCCCCCTCACGCGAACGACGGGTCAGCGAATCAGCCGAGCGTGCGCCCGACGTCCATGACGGTCACGGACAGCATCAGCAGCAGGAGCAGGGCGAACCCGATCTGCTGCAGCACGACCTGAACTCGGATCGACGGCGGACGACGCGTGATCGCCTCGACGGTGTAGAGCGCCAGATGCCCGCCATCCAGCACGGGGATCGGCAGCAGGTTGAAGATCGCGAGCTGGGCCGAGATGTTCGCCATGAGTCCGAGGAACATCACGAGTCCCCAGCGCGCGGCCTCACCGAACATCTGCGCCATTCGCACGGGACCGCCGAGACCTTCGTCCGAAGGCTCCTGCCCGGTGACCATGCGCTTGAGGCCTTCGAATACGAGGCCCGGCACGCTCGGCAGGAACCCGAGGACCTGGCGCGTCAGGCCCCAGGTCTCCTCGAACCCGCCCGCGATGGCCTGGCCGAGTCCGACCGGCACGGTCTCCACCCAGGCGCCCACCGCGATGTCCGCGTGGACGCGGGTCTCACCGTCGTCGCCCTCGACCTCCACGCGATCGGGAGTGAGGCGCGCGTCGTGGGTCTGGCCGTCGCGCTCGTAGCGGATCGGGACCTCGCGTCCCGCGACGGCGTCGCACGCGTGGCTGAGCGAAGCCCAGCCCTCCACCGGCTGACCGTCGACCGCGAGGATCCGATCGTGGGCCCGCAGTCCCGCGTTCCAGGCCGGACCGCCGCGCTTCACGAAGCCGAGCACGGCCGGGCGGAAGTGATAGACGCCCAGCATGCCGCCGCGATCGAAGCCCTTCTCGGATTCGCCCTGAAGCTCCACGGGCTGCCCGTCGCGCTCCACCGTCAGTGTGAACGGCTCGTTCGCCTTGATCTTGTGGAGCTCGGTCGTGAAGCTTTCCCACGTGGACACCGGCTTGCCGTTGACGGAGCGAATGAAGTCCCCGCCTTCCAGTCCCATCGTCTCGGCGACCGAACCTTCCATGATGCTCCCGACGCGACTCGGCGGCGGGACCTCACGGCCGGCCGAGAGGATGACCACCGCGAACAGCACGATCGCGAGGATGTAGTTCATCACGGGACCGGCCAGCACGATCGCGGCGCGGGTCGGCAGCGGCTTGCGGAGGAACTCGTCCGAGAGTCCCTCGGAGCCTTCGTCCGGGTTGTCGCCGGCGAACTTGACGTAGCCGCCGAACGGGATCGCGCTGATCGACCAGCGCGTGTCGCCGTGCGTGATGCCGAGGAGCTCCGGCCCGAACCCGATCGAGAACTTGAGCACGCGCACGCCGAGACGGCGCGCGACGAAGTAGTGCCCCCACTCGTGAACGAGGACCAGGATCGACAGTGCGATGATCAGAAAAAGCAGCGGTTGCGCGAACGCCATGGAATCCTTTCCGTCCTAGAGTCGGCTCTTCTCGCGGCGGGCTTCCACCTGCCGGCGGGCTTCGTCCCGGGTCAACCCGTCCGCCTGCTGGAAGTTCTCGACGGTGGCCGGCTGGTCGACGTCGGCGCGCTCCAGGCACGCCTCGATCACCCCCGGAATATCGGTGAATCGGATCTCCCCCGCCAGGAAAGCCTCCACGGCCACCTCGTTCGCCGCATTGAGGGTCGCGGGGGCCAGGCCCCCGGTCCGTCCGGCCTCGCGGGCGAGGCGCAGGCACGGGAACCGGGACTCGTCCGGTTCCTCGAAGTCGAGCCGACCGGCCCCGGCCAGGTCCAGCGGGGCGACGTTCGAGGGGAGGCGTTCCGGGTGCAGCAGCGCGTACTGGATCGGGAGCCGCATGTCCGGGGTCGAGATCTGCGCCATCATCGAGTGGTCCACGTACTCCACGAACGAGTGCACGATCGACTGCGGGTGGACCACGACGTCGATGCGATCGTACGGCAGGTCGAAGTAGTGGTGCGTCTCGATGACCTCGAGGCCCTTGTTCATCAGGGTGGCGGAGTCGACGGTGATCTTCGGTCCCATGTCCCAGGTGGGATGGGCGAGCGCGTCCTCGGCGCGGATGGACGCGAACTCCTCCCGGGGCAGCCGGCGGAAAGGGCCACCGGACGCAGTGAGGATCACGCGGCGTACGGCTCGCTCGGAGTTGCCGCGCAGGCACTGGTGAATCGCCGAGAGCTCGCTGTCCAGCGGGAGGATCTTCGCGCCACTCTGCTCGGCCGTGCTCTTCACAAGCTCGCCGCCCACCACGAGCGCTTCCTTGTTCGCGATGGCGACGGTCGTTCCGGCGGAGAGCGCGGCGAGGGTCGGGACGAGGCCGCGACTCCCCACGAGCCCATTCACCACGAGGTCTGCCCCGGGCGCCGTCGCGACCTCCGCCGCCGCATCACTCCCGGAGAGGATCTCGGGGCCCTCGTCCACGCCGAGCGCTTCGCGCAGCGCGAGCGCCGCCTCCACGTCGGCGACCGCCACGAAGCTCGGCCGGAACTCGCGCACCTGCTCGAGCATCGTCTCCCACTGCGAGCCGTTTCCGAGTCCGACGACCTCGAAGCGGTCGGGCCAGGCCCGGACGACGTCGAGCGTGCTGCGCCCGATCGAGCCCGAAGACCCCAGGACGACGATCCGCTTCTTCATCGAAACACCACCAATCGCAGGAAATAGTACGTCACGGGCGCCCCGAACATCAGGCTGTCGAACCGATCCAGGATCCCGCCGTGACCGGGAATGGTATCCGAGCTGTCCTTGATGCGCGCATCCCGCTTGAGCAACGACTCCACGAGGTCCCCGAGCTGCCCGAGCGTCCCCACCAGCACGCCGAGCACCACCGCCTCGCCCACCGCCAGGTACGGCAGTCCGAACTCGTCCCGGACGAACCAGGCACGTCCCCAGAGCGCCGCGAGAACGGCGCTCGCGAACCCGCCGATCGCGCCCTCGACCGACTTCTTGGGGCTCACCCGCTCCAGCAGCCGGTGCCGCCCGAACGTGAGGCCTACGAAGTACGCGCCCGTGTCACAGGCCCACACCATGAGGAACGCGTACAGCAGGAACGCGCTGCCCGCCGAGTACGGCAGACCGAGCTCGCGCGGCAGCTCGCGCAGCAGCACGAGGTGGACGAGCATCCAGCCCACGTAGATCACGCCGAAGGCGGTCGTCGCGATGTCGTACGCGGGAAACGCCGGCTGTTCGCGCATCAGCTCGCGGATCGTGATCACGACCACGGAAGACGTCAGGAACAGCGCGAGCCAGTGTCCCATCTGTCCCGGTCCGTACCAGTACGCGAGCGTCGAGAGGACGAGGGTCGCGGCGACGCCCACCTTCTTGGACGGGTTGAGCCCCTTCGCCTCCATCAGCCGGTAGAACTCCCACAGCCCCACGATCAGGATCATGTCCACGAGCGCGAGAAACCAGCCGCCGCCGTACCGGGAGATCAGCACGAGAATGGGAACGAAAACGACACCGGACAGGACGCGCTTGAGAGTTCCCAATCGTCAGCTCGTCAGGCTCGGCACTTCGGGACGCGCACTCTCCACGCGTCCGAAGCGTCGGTCGCGACGCTGGAAATCCAGGATCGCGGAATACAGCTGCTCGCGTCCGAACTCCGGCCAGGGTGTTTCGGTGACCCAGATCTCCGCGTACGCGATCTGCCAGAGCAGGAAGTTCGACACGCGGAGCTCGCCGGACGTGCGGATCAGGAGATCCGGATCCGGCAGACCGGCGGTGTACAGGCGACGTTCGAGCGCGGCCTCGTCGACGTCGGACGGGTCGAGGCGCCCGGCCCGCACGTCCTCCGCGATCGCGCGCGCCGCGTCGGCGAGCTCGGGGCGGCCGCCGTACGAGAGCGCGAGGTTCAGCACCATGCCGGTGTTGTCTCCCAGCGCCCGCGTCGTCTGCTCGATCTGACGGCGCACGCCCCAGGGCAGATCGTGGATGCGGCCGATCGTGCGGAGGCGCACGCCGTTCTCGTTCAGCTCGGGCTGCTCGCGCCGCAACGTGTCCTTCAGCGCCTGCATCAGGCCGTTGATCTCGGCGCGGGGACGGTTCCAGTTCTCGACCGAGAACGCGTAGAGCGTGAGCGCCTGCACTCCGAGCTCGTCGCACGCGCGGACGCTCTCGCGCACCGGCTGGACGCCGGCCCGGTGGCCGGCGAGGCGCGGCAGGTGCCGGCTCTTCGCCCAGCGCCCGTTGCCGTCCATGATGATCGC
>JAGQIB010000092.1:20477-26862 GCA_020431545.1 Gemmatimonadota bacterium | reverse complement strand
GGCGGTGGCGGCGGCTTCGTCGACGTCGTGCCCGATGCGCCGCAGTCCGGCCTCCTCGTCCAGCGAATGGTGGATCAGGCCGGGCTCGACGTCCGGACCGATCGTCCGCGGACGGGTTACTACTACTTCTATCTGAAGGAATACCTCGACGAGTACGGCGGCTCGCACGAGGTCGCGCCGCCGCAGCTTCTCGCCGAGGGCGAGACGCCGTTTCCGTCGCTCTTCGCGAACGCGTTCACGGGGTTCGAAGGCGCGTCGCTCGCGGAGTCGCAGCTCGACCCCCCGCTGCTCCTGGTGCCCGAGGGAACGAACATCCAGCAGGTCTACGATCTCGTGGTGACGGGGGCGCACTTCCCCGACCTGACGCCCGAGCCGGCCTGGGTCGCCTCGCACCCGAATCCTGACCGTGACGTTTGGCGTCAGAAGGCCGCGCGCATGCCGGCGCTCGCGTTCGTGAAGGACGTGCTGCTGCCGTCGCTGTTCAGCGTCACCGTGCCGCGCGCTCTGCGCGAGGTCGAGACGAACATCACCGCGGAGAGCGCACAGGTCTTCGTCGGCGGCATGGCCACCTACGATCGAAATCTGCACGACCTCGTCGACAGTGGTGAGTGGCAACGGGCCGCCGTTCTGGTTCTTCGTCGCTGCGCGGACGACGAAACGGCACGCGAGAGGTTCATCGATCAGGTGAACGCCTGGACCGGCCTGCGGTTCGACATCGAGTACGGCCTCTTCTACTTCTGGTCCATGCTCCAGCGCGCCGAGTCCTACTACGACGCGATCCTCGAGGGCTTCTCGAACTTCGACATCACCGGGGTCGCGTCCGCGGCGCGCGACGCCGAGCGCATGGATCTCTGGGAGATCACCTTCGACACGGCCACCATCGCGCTCGCGACCGGCCGCGGGTACGTGTCACGCGAGCTGAACGAGCTGCGCATCCGTCATGTCATCCCCCGCGTGCCCGAGAACTACTGCGTGCGCTGGGTCCTGGACGGCGCCGGCAGCCTCGCCGAGTGGGTGCAGGGCGAGGCGCCGAATCCCGTCGGCACGGAGCTGTGGACGGGAGGGGAGATCGTGTACGTGGTGGATCCGGGAGACGTCGTCGCCGGGTCGACGGCCACGATCACCGCCGAGCTCTACGATGAGATCTGCGATCTCGCGCCGGGCAGCGAGCCGATCGGCACCGCCAGCGCAGTGATCGAGCAGCGGGAGCTGAACCTCGATCCGTGCGAGGGCTTCGACCTCGAGTTCTGGCAAGAGGGCACCACGTCGCCCGACTGGACGTTCGATCTGCTCACGCCCGTCATCGCGGGCGGAGACGACATCGTCATCGAGGTCACGAACAATCGCAACGTCACCGCCGAGGTGACGCTCTACATCCCGTGTGTCTACGTGAACGGCAACTCGCCGTACCCCGGGACCGAACATGTCTCGGTCACGGGCGCCGGGCCGAACGTGAACTACTTCGTCGTGGACAACGACGCGATGTGGCACTGGCGCCGCCAGGACGTGGTCGGCTACCCGCTCGTGAGCTGGGGCATCATCCTGCGGATCCAGACGATCGACCCGCTCGCGACGTTCACGGTGACCGTCCCCACCACAGAGGAGTTCAGCGAGTCGGCACACTTCCGGCCGTGCCCGGACTTCGGCCCGTGGGGACCGGGCGGAACGACCGCGCTCGGATCGCTCGGGTTCATCGGCGACTCCAACTACAATTGGTTCGATCGGATGATCATCGTGGAGTGACGGGGGTGACCCCTCACACCCCGAACTGCCGCGCGTGATGATCGAGGTGCCGGTAGCCCCAGCGTCCCCACTCCGCCCGCGTCATGTCGCCGAGGAACGGGTGCGTCATCGGTTCCGACCCTGGCGCGAGACGCACCCGGAACGCCTCCGTGCTCGCCTCCAGGCGTTCCCGATCCGCGGCGAACTCGGCCGGGCGCGTGCCGCCGAGGTGCGAATCGACCTCGGGCACGGATCGGATGCCGTGCGGCCACGGCGTGGGGAAGTTCACCGCCACGAAGCACATGATGGTCCGCGTGAACAGGTTCCCGGTCGCGGCGGCAGGGCGTACGCCGCACATGGCCTCGAACGCATCCGCGAGATGGCAGATCATCTCGTGCGCGGTCATGCGTCCCCAGCGTCGCGGCGAATCGGGTGACACCCGGCGCAGTCGGGCGATCACCTCGACGTGGTCCTCGGGATCGAGCAGAGTCTTCATGAGCGGGCGCCCGGTTCGGGAGTTCTCGACCGCCGGAGACTAGCGTCTTCGATTCGCGACCGCCAGCGTGCGAAAGGAGCATCTCCCGGATGCAACGGATCACGGTCGACCCCCGTGCCCCCGCCCTTGGCCGGCACGAGGCGGTGGTGAACGCGCCGATCGACGTCGTGTGGCGAGTGCTCAGCGATTTCGAGCACTGGCCGGAGTGGAACACGAGCGTCTCCCGGATCGAACTGGACGGTCCCGCCCGCGTCGGCACGACGTTCGAGTGGAGCGCCGGCAGCTCCCGCATCGTGTCACGGATCGAGGAGGTGGATCCTCCCACGCGCCTCGCCTGGTCGGGCAAGATGGCGGGGATCCGCGCCATTCACGTGTGGGAGCTCTCACGACACGGCTCCGGCACGCGGGTCCGGACCGAGGAGTCGTTCCAGGGCTGGATCGTGAAGCTGCTTGCCGGCCCGATGCGGAAGGTGCTCGCGAAGGCGCTCGCGCAGGGCGTCGGAGATCTCGCGAAGGAGGCCGAGCGGCGAGCGCGAGGCTGACGGGTGCCAGCGGACGCTCAACGCGGCGAGCGCTCGAACGTGATGACGGGGTCAGTCGTTCCCACAAGTCTCGCACGCCGAGTTCCCCGGCCCAGTACTCCAGGTACGGATGATCCAGCCGTTCCCCCTGCGCCCGTACGATCCCGACCACGTCCGTCCACTGACGGTCGGACATCTCACCGCCGTCTCGGTACCGGCGAAGCTTTCGCAAGATCGTGTCTTCGGCGCTCTTGATCCGGACCGGCCGGTCCGTGCCGACGCCGATATTCTCGAGACGGCCTCGCTCGAACTCGGATCGATCGAATGGCGCCGTGCCCAGGAGGAAGAAATCGATCTTCATCCCGGTGCCGAAGAGAATCAGATTGAAGGTCGAGCGTTCGCGAATCGCGCCTCTCGCCGCCCTGGCATCCGCGTAGAAGTCGCCCGCGCGCCGTGCGGTTGGCGTCCTCCACGAGCTGCAGTTTTCGCCACGCCGGCATCTTCCGGTAGATCTCGGCGAGAACCCGTGACGCTTCCGGCGAGGTATCCGACCAGGTGGACTCGTGAGGTTTCATTTCGGGAACGTACCACAGCCCAGGGACCGTCGCGGCTACGTACCCTCGGCGAGCACCGGCTCCGGCACCTCGCGACGAGCGCTCGTCGTCGTCGCCCGCGCCACGTCCAGCGCCCAGGACTCCCGCGCGAACGCGACACCGCCGAGACTCTCCTTGAACCGCGCGAGACCGTCGTTCACCCGACCGCCGATCGACGACGTTCCGAGGTCGAGCCACTCGTACCCCGCCTCCGCCGCCTCGACGATCGCGCGCTCGTAGAGCAGGTTCACCGCGCCGTGCGCCGAGTCCTCGTCGGCGCGGTTCGCGTAGAACACGAGAGACACGCGCGCCGATGCCCGGATCTCGAGCAGCACCGCGTCCCAGTCTCCATCCGGTCGTTCCGCTACCCGGAGCGCGAAGGAGTCCGGAAAGCGACGGAACAGGAACCGGAGCTCCTCGAAGGAATGCGTCGGTCGCGCCTGCTTTCGCGCCTTGTCCTTCCGCACGATGATGTGGGCGCGCGCGAGGTCGTCCCCGGTGACGTTCTCGCCCGCAAGCCTGCGCGCGACGAGCCCCTCCCGCTCGGCGCGTCTCGCGCTGCGTCGAGCGCTGCCACGAAAGCGTGATTGCGGATCGCCGGCGAGCGGCACGAAGTGATTGATGTCGCGACGCGAACATACGGCTCCGCGCTCGCCCCACGCGAAACCGGACCACTCACCGCTCGATCGATAGGGAGCGGGGCGCGTTCCGAGCACGACACGATCGAACGCGTGCGCGCACGCGTAGTCGTGCAACAACTCCGCGAGCACGACGTGATCGGATCCGCGCACATCGTCCGACACGACCCACCCGCCCACACTGCCCCCGTACGGACTCACCAGGAATGTCGACTCTCCGTCGGTCGACTCCGCGAGCGCGACGATGCCGATCGTGCGGTCATTCCGCACCGCACGGAGTCGGTGTTCCCGAAAGCGGTCGGCCGGGTGGTAGGCGAGGAACGCGAGGCGGTCGAAGAGCGTCGCGTCCGGCGCCTCGTCGAGGAACGCGTCCCAGGACGCGTCGAATCGCGGTCGGATCCGCTCCAGCGAGATGCCACCCATCTTCCCCTCCCGGTACCGGCGGGTCGGTGTCGACGGGATGCGGACGCGAGGAGGATCGACGAGGCCGGTCTCTCCCAGGTTTCGGCGCGACCGGCAGGGGGGTTGAGCGGATCAGTAGTTCCTCTCCCAGCCCAGCACGAGACCGTCCTGATCCTGGCGGTGACTGCGCATCTCGAGGCGGAGCCCGTGGCCGAGGAAATACTCCACCACGAGCCCGATGCCCTCGCGATTCTCGAGCCCTTGTTCGTACTGCACGAGCAGGTCCGGGCTCAGGTACTTGCCGACCGTGATCGTCCGCGTCTGCACGGAGTCGGAGGCCGACTGCTCGTAGCGCAGGACGTCCACGCCGAGCTCCTGGCCGAGCTCCTCCGCGAGGCGGTTCGCGGCGAACTGCTCGGCGCTCGTACGCGCCTGCTCGCTGAGACGTTGCGTCTGCTCGCCCGTCAACGTGTCGCTCGTCCGATCGAAGAGCAAGAATGCGAGGATGTCCCCCTGCGACATGTCGGGGTCGGAGCGCAGCTCGAGGCGCGGCTTGAGCAGTGTGCCGGTCACGATCACGCGGACGGTCACCGTACCGGATTGCTTCGCGAGCGAGAGATTCAGCGTGGGGTTCAGGTCCTTCGAGCCGTAGAACGTCACGGTGCCGCTCTCGATCTCGAGACGACGCCCGAGGTACTGCATGGATCCGCGCTGCGCGTCGAGGCTGCCCACGAGCGACATCTCGTTGCCGGAGCGGAGGATCTCGAGCTCGCCCCCGAGCTCCACGTCGAGGCCGCGGCCCTGCAGGCGGACGCCGGAGGGAACCGTCACGGTGACGTCGAGCTTCGTCGCGTCGGCGGGAGGTGCGGGGGTGGAGTCCGGCGGCGCGGACGAGTCACCCGTGTTCGCCGCGACCGTACTGTCCGCGGCCGCGCCGTTCGGCGGCGCCGCCGCGAACTCCTCCTCCTGCGCCAGGAGCAGCGCCGTTCCCTCGGTGGGGTAGAGCGTCGGGGGCGTCTCCGGCACGCGGATGCTCCCGGAGGGGACCACGATGCGGCCCGTGACGTCCGGCGCTCGTCCGGAACCCGCGAGGTGGACGTTGCCGCGCGCGGTGGCCCAGCTGCGATCCCGGAGCCTCACTTCCACGTTCTCGAGGTCGATGTCGCCGGCGAGACGCGGATCGTCGAGCGGCCCCTCCGCCGAGACGTCGAGACGCACGCGACCGTCGAGTCCCAGCACGCCGGGGAACAGCGGGGTGAGGTCGTCGAGCGCGAGGTCCTCGGCGCGGGCGTGGAAGCTGAGCTCGCGGTCGGCAGGATCGGCGTCGTTCCAGGCACCTTCGAACGGCAGCGCGAGATCGGCGTCCAGGATCTCGACCGAGTCGCGCCGGGCCGAGAGACGCGCCGCGAGGCCCGGCTTCATCTCGCGCAGGGACTCGGAAACGCGCACCGTCGAGTCCGCACCGGCCCCGAGACGTTGCGGGTCGCCGTCCTGCGCCGCGCGTGCCTCGATCCCGACCGAGTAGTGCGCGAGTTCGTCGTAGGCCGGGAACGTGATGGTGCCGCGCAGCATCCCTTGCGGGGCGTCCGGGCTCCCCACGATCCGTGCGCGTCCGGCGAGACGCGGGGCGCGCGTCGCATCCCCGCGATCGAGGTAGCCCGGAGTTCCGAGCGGATCGGCCAGGAACTCCGGAAGCGGGAACCGATCGAGGGTGACGCTCAGGTCGAGTCCGTCGTCGGTCGGCGCGAACGCGAGCGGATCGCGCTTCACCACCCACGGCAGCGAGCCATCCGCCGCGACGAGCGCGCGGCCGTTCGACTCGAGGCGAATCTCCGCCGACGTTCCGCGCGCGGCTTCGCGCAGCGTCGCGTGCAAGGTGGCGTCCTTCTCGGGACCGATGCGGAGACCCTCCGCCGTCACGTCGAGCGACAGGCTGTCCGCGGCCGTACCCTTCGCGACCGCGCGCAGGCGGAGCGGCCACAGCCCCGCCGGCAGCCCCGGGTTCCAGGGGAG
>JAGQIB010000092.1:0-20354 GCA_020431545.1 Gemmatimonadota bacterium | reverse complement strand
GTGAAGGGCGACGTGGTCGCGAGGTCTCTCTCCAGGAAGCGGCCCGCGAGGTTCGTCACGTTCAGACGGAGCTCCTCGCTCGTCCGGCTCCAGGTGGCGGAGGCCGCGGCGCCGGACTCGCTTCCCTGCAGGCGGAGCGAGAGGCGTCCTTCGGGCGACGTGCTCTCCGGGCCGGAACTCCGCGACGCGAAGAACTCGAGCTCCTCCCAGCGGGCGTACTCGGTCGACACTGGCTCCTCGGCGCGACCCTCGAGCGCCACGTCGCCGGCGCGGTAGCGCAGCGTCCCGAGCACGCGCGGCGCCTCGAGTCCCGGCAACGCGACGCTCGCGACGAGTGGCGCGTCGAGGGCGGGCGCCGCCGGGGTGCCGCCGACGCGGAAGTCGCTCTCCAGAGCCACTCGCGACGCGGAGTCCGCGAGCTGCGGCACGAACCTCGAGACGATTCCGCTCCCGAGCACCTCGAGTCGGCCGGTCGCGACGAGAGAGTCGCCCGTCACGCCGCCGCTGACCCGCAGCGTGAAGCCCGGCGCGCGTACGATCGCGGAGTCGGCTCGCCACGCGGATCCCGCGCCGGACGCCACGACGCGGAACTCGTCCAGCCACGACGTGGCCGAGAGATCGATCGTGGCGTCGCCGCCCGCGGGACTCCAGGCAAGGGTGCCGTTGCCGGCGATCGTCTCCGTTCCTTCGAGGGGCGCTCGGGTAGAGTCTCCGGGCACGAGCACCCAGGGTCCGGGCAGGTGCCAGGTGGCGTCGGCGCGCACGCGCGGCTCGCCGGCCGACGTTCGATCGAGCTCGCCGCGCAGCGACACGTCGAACGGGCCGGCCGCGGTCCAGCGCTCGGCCACCCGAGTGGAATCCGCGGCGAAGATCGTTTTCAGCTCGCGCGGCAGTTCCTTCCATCGACCGCGGATCTCGAACGGGCCGCGACCGTCGCGGAGTCGGCCGCTCACGTCGATCGGTCCGAGGTCGCCGTCGACGCGAAGGCGATCGAGCGTCGCCGTCGCTCCGTCCCAGGTCACGGAGCCGCCGCCGCCGACCTGTTTCGAGACGTCGAGACCGCGCGCCGCCGTCACCTCTTGCGGATCGCGCCGGACCCGTAGCGGCGACGTCTCCACGCGCGTCGAACCGTCTTGCTCCCGGAACACCCGCGCCGCGCCGCGCACCCCCCACCCCTGCGATCGCGCGACGAACGCCGTTCGCAGCCCCTCGGCGAGATCGACTCCTCCCGCCACGCGAACCGCGATCTGGTCGAGCACGAGGTCCCGGACCGTGGCGCGAGCCTCGAGTGTGGCGTCGAGCTGGGGTGCGTCCGTCGGTCCGTGCAGGTTCGCCACGAGTGTCGCGTCGAGCTTCTGCGGCAGAGATTCTGCGGGCACGAACGGTCGCAGCCAGTCCGCGCTCGACACCTTCGCGGTCACCCGCGCCGAGTCGCGCTCGGCCCGACGTCGCCAGCCGCCCGTGACGGACAGGCCCTCGATCGCGACGTCGAGCGAGTCGACCGCGAGTTCGCCGGGCGAGAACCGGACGTTCGCATTGCCGCGGCGGATCCACGGGCCGGGCGAGAGGTCCACCTGGAAGTCGCCCCGCGCGTTCTCGCCCCACGCGACGTCTCCCCGCGCGGTGATCTCCGCCGCGCCGAACTCCGGCGCGCGCTCGAGCCAGGCACGCAGGAACGGGATTCGCGCGAGCTCGTTCGAGGCCGGAACGTCGAGGGTGGCGGTGCCGGCGGCGCCGCTCACGAGTTCTCCGTCCCGCTGCAGCGTGCCCCGGAGCGCGAGGAGCGGTGGTCGATCCTGCCCGACATCCGCGGTGACGACGAACGTACCGGTCTCGTCGGAGGTAGCGTCGAGCGCGAACGGAACGTCGGCGGCGAGATCGCCGCGGATATTCGCCCGCAACGCGAGCGGCGCGCGAGGGTCCCAGGTCGCGGAGCCGCCGGAGATCGCGACGCCGTCGGCCGGCACGCGCGCCTCGAGCGTGGCGAGCGCGACCACCGGGGGAAGTCCCGCGCGAAGTTCCACGCCGCCCCGCACGCGCACGTCGGTCAACGTTCGGTCCGGCGCGAGCTTCACGTCCGATGCCGCCACCGCGATCGTATCGACTCCCACCGAGGGAAGGAACGGCACGGACCCCGGACGAAGGAACGCGCCCGACTTCGTGCCGCGGGCGGGAGGCGTCGCCGCCGGGTCCGCGCCGAAGGCGCTTCCAATCGCCGGGAGATCGATCGCGAGCGAATCGGCCCGCAGCAGACGCACGTGAACGTCGCGGCGCCAGAGCGCGGCGAGGTCGACGTCCACGTCGAGGTCCCGCAGCGACAGGAGCACCGCATCCTCCCGCTGCCAGCGGACACGCTCCACCGACAGTCTCCCGAGCGCCGGCCACCGCGCGCCCGCGATCTCCCAGGTTCCGGGTAGTGCGGCCTCCACGCGATCGAGCACCGCGGGGAGGAATCGTTCCCGCACGGAGCGACTCGAGAGCGCCCCCGCCGCCACGATCGCCGCCAGCAACAGGACCGCGATCGCGCCAAGCGCGAGGCGCCGACCGCGACGTTTCCTTCCGGCTCCGCCCGCCGGCCGCTCGACGTCTCGCGCCATCAGAACACCTGACCCACGGAGAGCAGATAGACCGGACTCGGCGGATCGTTCGTCCGGGCGCCAACAGGGAAGCCCACGTCCAGGCGCACCGGCCCCACCGGGGTCATCACGAGCAGCCCCGGTCCGACGGCGAAACGAAGATCTCGAACGCCGATCGCGGAGCGACTCTCCCAGACCTGACCCGCATCCAGGAAGGCGGCGCCGGAGAATCGCCACGCGAGCGGAATGCGGATCTCCGTCGAGAGCTCGAGCTTCGCCACACCGCCGGTCGGTCGCCCCTCGGCGTCCTGCGGCCCGAGCGCGCGACGCGTGTAGCCGCGCATCGACCCGGTGCCGCCGGCGTAGTAGCGCTTGTTCGCGAGCAGCTCACTCGCGTTCGACGCCTCGAGCGCGATCCCGAACGCGCCGCGGGCCGCGAACGTCGTGCCGCCGGGGCCCGGCGCGAACGTGGAGACCTGAGGGGTCAACAGCTCGTACCGTTGCGCGAAGTCGAAACTCGGCAGTCCCGGTTCCAGCTCGACCCGCGCGAGCAGACCGGCGCGGGGCAGGAGATGGTCGTCGAGCGTGTCGCGGGTCCACTGGAGCGACAGCGAGAGCAGGTTCGGCCCGAGACCGTCCGCGTTTGCATCCGGACTCTTGGCCACGAAGTCGAAGACGGAAAGGCTGATCGTGGCGGCCCAGGTCGTCTCGAGGGTGGCGAGGTAGGTGGCGCTGACATCGAGGTCGCCCGACCGGAGCTCGTAGCTCTCTTCCGTTTCGCGACGGCCGTGCAGCGCGATCGCCCCGCGCGTGCGGGAGTGGAACAGCACCGGCTTCCAGAGCTGGATGCCGGCCGATTGCTCGTACGGCGAGTACGACGCGTCCGCGCCGAATCCGCGGCCCGCGCGGAACAGATTGCGGTGCTGCCAGGCCGCTTCCACGCGCAGGTTGTCGACCGTCCAGTAGCCCACGCCGAGGTTCAGGGAGCGCGGCGGAGCGAGGCCGACGGTGACGACGACGTCGAGAATGTCCGGGCCGGCCGGCTGCGTGCGGACGTTCACGCGGCGGAACAGGCCGAGCAGGCGAAGCGATTCGTCGGCCCGCTCGAGGTCTTCCAGGGAGTAGACGTCGCCGCCGCGGATTGCGGCCGAACGTCGCGTGACTTCTTCGAGGTCGGCCGGGGCGCCCTCCACGATCGTGCGGCCGAAATGGAACACCGGGCCCGCGTTCACCACGAACGTGATCCGCGCGGAAACGGAATCGGGCCGGGAAACGTCGGCGCGGACGGCCGCCTGCGCGTGGCCGTTCTCCTGCAGGATGCGAAGGAGCTCTCCGACCCGTCGATCGATCTCCCAGTCCGTGAACACCTCGCCGGGCTCGAGGCGGAGCACCTTCGCCGCGAGCGGCTCGAGGCCGGGCGGCATCGCCTCCGTTCGCGCGTCGCGGACGACCACCGCCGCCCCCGGTTCGACCGCGAGCGTCACCCGTACGGACCGGTGCTCCGCATCCGGCTCGAACTCCGGCGTGACGGTCGCGCGCGGGTAGCCGCTGCGGGCCAGGAACAACGTCGCGCGGCGGAGGTCGTCGTCGAGCGCGCGGGGATCGAACGGGGCGCGGGACCCGCCGAAAAAGCCCCCGCTCTTCTGGGCCAGCGCGAGGCCCGGCGCGAGCTTCCTCGGGAGCGCGTCCGGCAATCCCCGGATGTCGAAGCTCTCGACGGTCCAGCCCCGGTAGATGGCGGGATCCACGGAGGCGGCGGTCGGACGGGGGGCGAGCGTGGCGAGCGCGAGGACGAGAGAGCAGAGCCCGGCCAGGAGCCGTCCGGCCCGGCCGAGCGGTCGGCCGACCCGATCGCGGTGAACGCGGTGCTGTCGGATCGGTCTCACCGAGCGCCTCCCGCCCTCCGGTCCCTCGTCTCCCTCGGGCAGCCGGTCACTGTAGCCTACCCGGCACGAGCCCGGGAGTTCTCCTACCGACGGCAGCGAACGGAACCTCGCCTCTCGCGCCGGAGTAGACGATCCGTAGCGCTCGACGAAGCGGAACGCGAGGAGGGATCGGCATGAGTTCATCGGCCCGGGAGGCATGGAGCAAGGTACCCGAGGTGACCCTGATGTTCTGGGTCGTCAAGATCGCCGCGACGACGCTGGGCGAGACCGCCGGCGACGCCATCTCCATGTCGCTGAATCTCGGCTACCTCGTTGCGTCCGGGATCTTCCTCGCGATCTTCGTCGCCGCCGTGGCGGCCCAGATCGCGGCTCGCCGGTTCCATCCGTGGGTGTACTGGACCACGATTCTCGCGACGACCACGGTGGGCACGACGCTCGCGGACTACGCCACCCGGTCGCTCGGCATCGGCTACGCCGGGGGATCGACTCTGCTGCTCGGCCTGCTCCTCGTGTCCCTCCTCGTGTGGCACCGCACACTCGGCGCCATCTCGGTGAACAGTATCGTCACCGCGCGGGCGGAGGGATTCTACTGGGTCACCGTGATGCTCTCGCAAACGCTCGGCACCGCGCTCGGGGACTGGACCGCGGACACGGCCGGCATCGGGTACGGAGGTTCGGCGCTGCTGTTCGGCGGAATGCTCCTGCTGCTCGCGTTCGCGTACCGCTGGACCCGGATCTCGAACACCGTGCTCTTCTGGGCGGCGTTCATCCTGACCCGCCCGCTGGGCGCCGTCGTCGGCGACTTCCTGGACAAGCCGATCGTCGACGGGGGGCTCGCACTCAGCAGATTCGCCGCCTCCGCCGTGCTGCTGCTCTTCGTGGGCCTTTGCCTCGTGGTGGCGCCGCCGCGGGCCGCCCGGGGCGGACACGGCCTCGTTCGAGCGGAGCCGGATACGGGATCCTGATCCCGCGGGAACCCGGCTCAATCGAGACGCGCGGGCGCGACTCACCCCCGCGGCCCACCGCTCGTCCCAGGACGCGAGCGTCCCCGGTTCGTAGGGAACTACGGTCGAAAGCCGTCGATCCGAACTTCCGTCCCCGGGCGACGTGCGAGGCCGTCCCGTCGTCGTCTCGGAAGGAGACCCCATGCGCTTCCCGAAGACCGCCCTTCTCGTCGCCGCCGCCGGCGTGACTCTCGGGGCCGCGCCGGCCTCACAGGCCCAGGACGCGCCTCCTCCGCCCTGCAGCGCCGCCGAGTATCGCGCCTTCGACTTCTGGATCGGGGAGTGGAACGTCTACGGTCCCCAGGGAAAGCTCGCCGGCACGAACAGCATCCGGCGCGAGTACGGCGGATGTGTGCTGCACGAGCGCTACGAGACGCCGCGCGGCTATCACGGCGAGAGCCTGAACATCTACGACGCGGCCCGCGATGTCTGGCACCAGACCTGGGTGGACTCCTCCGGCCTGCTCCTTCTCCTGGAAGGCGGGCTCCGCGACGGCAGCATGGTGCTCGAGGGGGAGGTCACGGGCGCGGACGGGAACGTCACGCGGCATCGGATCACGTGGACACCGAACGACGACGGCAGCGTGCGGCAGCACTGGGAGTCGATGGACGCGAGCGGCGAGTGGTCCACCGCGTTCGACGGAAAGTACGTCCGGAAGTAGGTCGCCTTCGGGAGTTCGGTGTCGTAACTTCACGGATATCGAAACCTTCCGAGGAAACCACGTGGACCTCTTCGTCGTGGCCGGTGTCGCCGCGCTGATCATCCCGTCGATCACGAGTCACGAGGCCGCGCACGGTTACGTGGCCGATCGGCTCGGGGATCCCACCGCGCGCGAGCGCGGCCGGCTGACGCTCAATCCGATTCCGCACATCGATCCGATGTTCACGATCGCGGTGCCGCTGTTCCTGCTGCTTTCCGGAGCGGGCGTGATCTTCGGCGGCGCGAAACCCGTGCCTGTGGACGTGAGTCGCCTGCGCAACCCGCGCCGCGACTGGGCGCTCGTGGCGCTCGCCGGCCCGGCCACGAATCTGGCCGTGGCGCTCGTCCTCTCCGCCGTGTTCGCGATCCTGATTCGAGGCGAGATCGTGCCCGCGTCGTCGCGCGTGGCCGGAGTGCTCGCGACCGGGATCTACGTGAACGCGCTTCTCGTGGTGTTCAATCTGCTCCCGATCCCGCCGCTCGACGGGTCGCGGGTCGTGCAGTTCTTCCTTTCCGGCGCGGCCCTTCGGGGGTACCGGCAGCTGGAGCGGTTCGGCTTGCTGCTCGTCCTGGCGTTCGTGTTCTTCTTCCCGCCGGGGCAGGAGTTCCTCGTCCGGGCGGTCGGCGCCCTGACGCTGCTCGTGACGTCGCCGTTCGGGGTGTCCCGCGCGGTGGCGATGGCGCTCGGAGGCCTGGCGGGCTAGGCGCCCCCTGGGTCGGGACGGCCCGCGCGCAGCCACCCCACGGCGGTCCTCCGGAATGAACAGTCGATCGGGTCCTCCCGTCTCTCCCTTGGCCGCGGGCGCGGGCGGCTCCGGACAGGAGAGAGGATTGACCGCAGGACATGCCACTCCCCGGTCCGTGACGTTCCTGGTCACTTTCGTCGTCTGCGCGACGTGGCTCGCGACGGCGGGCGCAAGCGACCGCGACGTGACCTTCCCGTCGATCGATCCCGACATCACGATCGCCGGCACGCTCTCCGTGCCGGACGGTGTCGAGCGCGCCGCGGCCGTGCTTCTGATCACCGGCAACGGACCCCACACGCGCGAGCAGCGCATCTCGGACAGTCCGATGTTCACCATGCTCGCGAACCATCTGGTATCGCACGGCATCGCCGTGCTGCGCACCGATGCGCGCGGATACGGCAACTCCACCGGACCGCCGGACTGGGAACTCTCGACGACCGCCGATCGCGTGACCGACAACCGGGCGGCGCTCGAGTTTCTCAGACGACAGCCCGGGGTCGATGCTCGGCGCGTCGGCGTTCTGGGCCACAGTGAGGGCGCGATGATCGCGGCGGAGCTGGCTGCGGCGGACGGATCGATCCCGCTCACGGTGTTGCTGTCCACGTCGGCACTGCCCGGTCGCGAGGTGTTCGCGCAGCAGCGCGCCGACAACCTTCGGCGACGCGGTGCGACCGAGGAGGCGGCCGAGGCCGTTCGTCTCCAGCTCCTGCGCTTTGCGGATTACCTCTCCGGTGACCGTTCGGATCGCTCGGAGTTCGATCGAATCGCGCTGGACTTCCTTGCCGCGCACGGCGTGCCGGAGGAGGACCTCGACCCGAAGGTGGCTCAAGGTCTCCTGCAGGGCTTCCTCGAAGCGCCCTGGTACTGGTACTTCGTCGCGTACGATCCGGCGGCGGCAATCCGTCGCCTCCGATCGCCCGTCCTCGCCGTGTTCGCGGGAGAAGACGACAACGTCCCGTGGCGCGCGCACCTCCCGGCGCTCGTGACCGCGTACGCGGAGTCGGGCGGCGCGGATCTCACCACCGTCGTCCTGCCGGACCAGGACCATTTCTTCCTCGAGTACGAGGGGCATCGCGTGGACAAGCACCACCCCGGCGAGATGCAGATCGCGACCGAGCTGTTCGACGTGCTGGACCGGGAACTTGCCCGACACGGTCTGGGCCGCTGAAACCTCGCCCCGCGTTCGCGGGGGCCAACCCCATCGCCGTCCGCGGGCCCCCGTGCGCTAGAATCGCCCCTGTGGCTGCGAGACGAACGACCTCCCATCGCTCCGAAGGATCCTCGACCCGCGGCGCCGCGTCGCTGCGCGCGGCGATCGTCGGCCTCGCGCTGTTCGCCGCGCCGGGGGTGGCCATCGGCGTATCCGCGGAGCCGGCGGATCTCGCCGCCACGGGTGCCATCGTCCGCCGCCTGATCCACGACGAGAACTGGAGCGCCGCCGAGCGAGAGGCACAGGCGGCCCGGGAGCGCGTTCTGCGAACGTCCCCCGTCGACTCCGTGGCGCTCGCCGAGACGTTCGACTGGATCGCGAGGATCCGGCGCGGCGACCGACGCACGAGCGAGCCGGAAACCGGGAGGCTCGCCGAGGAGGCGCTCCGCCTTCGTCGCGCGAACCTGCCGGCGAACGATCCGCGCATCGCGACGTCGCTGTTCGAGCTCGGACGCGTGAAGCTCGGCGTGAACGAGCTGGACGAGTCGCGCGCTCTGATCGAGGAGTCCCGCGCGTTCCGGGAGCGCGTGCTCGGCCCGGACGACGCGGCGGTCGGCGAGTCCTGGTTCGGTCTCGCGCTCGTCGCCTACCGGCAGGACACGGCAGACGCGCTCCCGGCCATCGACCGCGCGATCGCGATCCAGGAGAAGGCGCTCGGCCCGGACGACCCGGACTACGCCGAGTCCGTGAGCCTGAAGGCGACGTTGCTCCGCAATCTCGGCGAACAGGACGAAGCGCTGGTTCTCTACGATCGCGCCCAGTCGATCTTCGAGCGAGCCTTCGGCCCGGAGCACCCGGCTGTCGCGCGCGTGATCAACTCGAAGGGTGTGCTGTACCGAATCGCGGCGGATTTCGCGGCCGCGCGCCAGCACTTCGAGCGCGCGCTCGAGATCTGGGAGCACACCGTGGGGCCGGACCACGCGGCGTACGCGATCACCCTCTACAATCTCGCGTCCGCGATCTCCGCGCTCGGCGACAGCGAGGAGGCGCTGCCGTTGCAGCAGAAGGTCCTGGCCTCCGACCTTCGCACGTACGGTCCGGATCATCCGTTCGTGGCGCTGACCTGGTCCGAGCTCGGCGCGACGTATCTCCGCCTCGGCCGTCTCGACGAATCGCTCGAGTGCCTGGACGAGTCGCTCCGAATCCGGGACTACGCCGTCGGCCGCGAAGACTCCGACACCGCAGACGCCTTGACGGACCGGGCGCGCGTCCTCGCCGCGCTCGGACGGATCGACGAGGCGCGGGCGTCCCTCGAGGAAGCGGTCGAGATCTTCCGACGGATGCCGGACGTGCCGCCGTGGCGCGTGGCCGGTCCGCTCGGCGATCTCGCGCTGGCGATGGCGGCTCAGGGTGACCTGGACGGCGCCCTGCAATCGATGCGCGAGTCGCTGCGGATCCGGGAAGCGCAATGGGGAGCGAACCATCCGCCCCTCGCGACGGAACACTTCGGACTCGCGATGCTCCTTCGCGATCGCGGCGACGTGGACGAGGCATTCGACCACGCGACGCGCGCCCAGGAGCTCACGCGCGCGATGGAGTCGCACGAGATGCGTACGCTCGCGGAGCGGGCCGCGCTCCGTCTCGGGGAGACCTACCACTCGCGCCTCGACCTGGTGATGGAGCTCGCGGCACGCGCGCCCACGCCGGCCCGCACGCGCGCGGCCTGGGACGCGCTCGTGGCGTCACGAGCCTCGGTCCTGGACGAGGTCGTCGAGCGGCGCCGGGCACTGGCCGGCCGGGAGACCGACGAGGTGCGCGCGCTGAGCGAACGGTTCGTGCGGGCGAGTCGCTGCCTCGCGGGCGTGCTGGTCCGTGACGGATCGGACGAGGAGATCGCGGCCGCCCGCCGTCGCCTCGAAGCCGCGGAGCGCGAACTGGCCGATCGCAGTGCGACGTTCCGCGATCAGGTCTCTCGTCGCCGGATCTCGCTGGACGACGTGCTCGGCGCGCTTCCGGCGCGCAACGCGCTTCTGGCCTACGCGTGGTATCGCCCGCCGTCCATCCGCGCCGACGTGACGTCGCCGGCGCGACTGCTCGCTTTCGTCGCGCGGACCGGCGCCGACCCCGAGCTGCGGGATCTCGGCGACGCGGTGGCGATCGAGAACGCGGTGCGGGCCTGGCGAACCGAAGCCGCGGTCGGATCCCTGCGCTCGGACCGGTCGGCGGCGGAGTCCGACGCCGCCTACCGTCTCGCCGGGGACGAGCTTCGTCGCCTCGTCTGGGATCCGGTGGCGGATCTCTTGACCGGGGATCGCGTCTTCGTCGTGCCGGACGGCTTCTTGCATCTCGTGGCGTTCGCAGCGCTGCCCGTGGGCGCGGATCGATATCTCGTGGAGACCGCGCCGACGTTGCACGTCCTGACCGCGGAGCGGGATCTCGCGGTGGCGCGCTCCGAGAAGCAGCCGGCCGCGGCTCTGCTCGCGTTCGGGGGGCCGTCGTACGACGATCGCGGGACGTCCGCCCCGGCCGAGCCCGCACCGCTCCGATCGCCCGACCTTCCGTGTCCGGATTTCGCGGACGTGCGCTTCGCGCCGCTCCCGGGATCGGAAAGGGAGGCGGACCGCGTGGTGGCGCTGTGGAGATCGGCGCGTCGCGAGTTCGGTCGCGCCGAGAAGGTGATCGGCCGCGGCGCGAGCGAGAGCGCGTTCCGGAACCTGGCCCCTGCGTTCGAGGTCGTGCATCTCGCCACCCACGGGTTCTTCATCGGCGACGACTGTCTCGCTTCGCCCGCGCCGGGTACCCGTGCGATCGGTGCGCTGATGCCGTCGGCCGAAGATGCGCGGGCGCCGACCCGGGCGCCGGCACTTCCCGTCGTTCGCGGAAACCCGCTGCGTCTCGCCGGTCTCGCTCTGGCCGGAGCGAATCACCGGCAGGAGTCTCCACCGTTCCAGGACGACGGCATTCTCACCGCGGAGGAGATCGCGACCCTCGATCTCTCGAGCGTTCAATGGGCGGTCCTCTCGGGCTGCGACACCGGCGTCGGGGATCCAACGGTGGGCGAGGGGGTTCTCGGACTGCGGCGCGCGTTCGAGGTCGCCGGAGCGCACACCACGATCATGAGCCTGTGGTCCGTGCACGACCGCATCGCGCTCGACTGGATGGAGGCGCTGTACCGCGCCCGGCTGGAGCAGGGTGCCGACACCCCGGAATCGGTGCGCGCCGCGAGCCTCGCGACCCTGCACGACCGCCGCGCGGAGGGGGAGAGCACCCACCCGTTCACCTGGGGGGGCTTCGTCGCGAGCGGCGACTGGCGGTAATCCCTTGGAGCCCGGAGCACCGGAGGAGAGCCATGAAGATCGAGATCGTGTACTGCCCGACCTGAGCCGGCAACCAGCAGAAGGCCGCGAGTCTCGCGGCCCGGATCGAGAAGAAGCTCGGCGTCGGCGTCTCCCTGCGTCCGGGCTCGATCGGCCAGTTCGACGTGCTGGTGGACGGCGAGCCGATCGCGCAACGCGGCGGCAACTGGTTCACGCGGGGTTTCGGTCTCGGCTACCCGGACTTCGAGCGCGTGTTGCAGACCCTGGAGGCGCGCCGGTAGACGTCGGCGCGCGCCTCGAAGGAGCTCCCGCGGACGAACGATCATCCCGGGTTCCCGCGGACTGAGCTATTCTCGCGGATCACCGGAGGCGCCCATGGCCCGCTCGCAAGACACGCGGAGACCGGCGGGATCGGAGCGCGGCCCCGGCCGCCCGCGCATCACCGATCCCGTCACGCTCGCCACCCCGGCGCTCCGGCACGAGGAGGCGTTTCTCGCCGCCGTGAAGCGCAGTCGACGTCTGCACGGGAGCTGGGTGAAGGCCCCGTCCACTTCGGAGCAGTTTCGGGCGTTCGTCCGGCGGGGACGTGCACCCACGCACGAGTGCCATCTCGTGCTCGACCTCGCGGGCGAGCTCGTAGGCGTCGTCAACATCAGCGAGATCGTTCGAGGCGTGTTCCTCTCCGGATACCTCGGCTTCTACGCGTTCACTCCGAACGCGGGGCGCGGCCTCATGCGCGCCGGCCTCCGGCTCGTCGTCGATCGAGCGTTCCGCGAGTACGAGCTGCATCGCCTCGAGGCGAACGTGCAACCCGGCAACCTCCGTTCGCGTGGTCTGGTCGAGAGCCTCGGGTTCCGGCTGGAGGGTTTCTCGCCCCGTTACCTGAAGATCGCCGGCCGCTGGCGCGACCACGAGCGATGGGCGATCACGGTGGAGGACTGGAAGGCCCATCGCAAGGGAAGGCGGGCGGCGTGAGGATCCTCGCCCGATGCTGAACGTCGACGCGTACCTCGCGCGGTTGAACGTCGCGCGTCCTTCCGCGACCAGCACGGAGATGCTCCGTCGCCTGCAGCGGGCGCATCTCCGGGCCATTCCGTTCGAGAACCTGAGCATCATGCGCGGCGAGCCGATCCCGCTCGACGAGGCGTCGCTGTTCGACAAGATCGTGACTCGACGGCGCGGCGGGTTCTGCTACGAACTGAACGGCCTCTTCGCCGCGCTGCTTCGCGCGCTCGGATACCGGGTGACCCTGCTCTCGGCGCGGGTCGCGAACGACGGCGGAGATTTCAGTCCGGAGTTCGATCACCTCGCCCTGCGGGTCGACCTCGCGACGCCCTGGCTCGTCGACGTCGGCTTCGGCGACGCATTCCTCGAACCGCTCCCGCTGGTCGCCGGAGAGGTCGTCCGGCAGGGCCGAAAGGTCTTCCGCGTGGACGCCCCCGGTCCCGACTGGATCCTGCACGAAGGGGCGAACGAGGCGACCCTCGTGCCCGTGTATCGGTTCGAGATGCGGCCGCGCGAGCTGTCCGAGTTCGAGGCCCGGTGCGCGTACCATCGAACGTCGCCCGAGAGTCACTTTCACCAGGGCGCTCTCTGCACGCGCACGACCCCGAACGGTCGCGTCACGCTGAGCGGCTACCGCCTGATCGAAACGATCGACGGTCGCCGGAGCGAGACGGCGATTGCAGACTCCGAGATTCCCGGTGTCCTGGCGCGTGTGTTCGGGATCGAGCTGCCGCCGGGCCGGTGACTACCGTCGCATCGAGATCAGGATCGCGGGATTCGGAATCACGAAACCCTCGCCCGCCCGGTAGGCGTCCGCGTTCTTGCGGACCGTCCCCTCGATCGCGTCGCGAGTCTGCGCGGGCATCGCGTCGAGACCGGCCCACGCGTGGAACGCCCGCCAGTAGGGATCGAGCGAGCGGGTCCACCAGGCGAGGGGGAGGTCCGTGATCCGGGTCGCCGAGAACCCGGCGTCGGTGGCGAGCCGGTGGAAGACGTCGTGATCGCTCACTCCGAACAGAGGACCGTGCGGGAGCTCCGCCGCACCGGCGTGCTCGCCGACCGCCGCGAAGAACAGACCGAACGCCTCGAGCCGCTCCGGCGCAGCCCACACGGTGAACGCGGCCCGGCCTCCCGGTCGCAGCACGCGACACGACTCGCCGAGGATCCGCTCGGGTTCCGCGGAGTGGTGGAGGACGAAGCTGCCGACGACCGAGTCGAACTCCTCGTCGTCGAACGGAAGTGCCTCGGCGGGAGCCTGCCGGAACGTCGCTCCGGGGACGCGCGTCCTGGCCGCCTCCAGCATCGTTCGCGAGAAGTCGATCCCCGCCGCCCGCGCGCCCCGCGCCATCGCCGCGGCGGCCACCGATCCCGTGCCCGTTCCGACGTCCAGGACGGACTTCCCCTCGGTGACTCCCGCCGCATCGAGCGTCGGGTCGACGGCCTCGGACACGAGCGCGCCGAATCCGTCGTCGTAGGTGGCCGCGCAGCGCGACCAGGTCTCGTTCTCGAACCGCGCGACGTCCTCCGCCGCGAACTTGGTCTCCATGTCGTTGCCCTCCGGGTTCGGGTTCTCTCCCGGTCGTTCGGATTCGGCGCGGAGGAAGAGACAGGACCCGCCGAGGGATCGCTCGGGCGACTGGCCTCCGCCTCTCGGGGGTGACATATTGGCCGCGGGAGCGGCCGCTGCGGAGGAAGCACTCATGAGCTCTGGTCACGTCGAGGCCCTGCGGGGCCTGCTGGCGGCGCAACCGATCGCGGCACTCGGCACGTTGCACGGTGGCGCGCCGTACGTTTCCATGACGCCGTTCGCGACCGTACCGGGCCGCGGATTCGCGATTCACGTGAGCGGTCTCGCCGCGCACACGAAGGACATGCTCGAGAATCCGGCGGTGAGCCTGCTCGTGATCCAGTGGCCGAACCCCGCCGTCTCGCCGCAAGCGGCGGCTCGTTGCACGATCCGGGGCACGGCGCGACGTTGCGGGGAATCGGATCCGGATCACGCGGCCGCGAGGCAGGCCTACCTCGCGCGCTTTCCGGACACGGAGCCGATGTTCGGTTTCGGGGACTTCTCCCTGTTCCTCATTGCACCGGAAGCCGGACGGCTCGTGGGGGGATTCGCACAGGCAAGATCCCTGCGCGGCGAGGAGGTTCTCGAGGCGCTGGCCGCCACGGCGTGACGGTGGCCGTTGGCACCGTGCCGTCCCGATGCTCCTTCGTATCGCTCCCGATCATCCAGGAGAGTGAGATGTCGAACGATCCCAAGACGTGTCTCGCCTGTGGACGCGGCGACGAAGAGACGCCGCTGCTCACGCTCGAGTACCGGGGCGGCGCGATCCGGATCTGTCCCCAGCACCTGCCGATCCTCATCCATGATCCGGCGCGTCTGGTCGGCAAGCTTGCCGGTGCCGAGAACCTGAAACCGGCCGATCACCACGACTGACGTGGACATCCGCCTCGACGACCTTCGCGGACCGGAGATCCGGGCGCTGCTGGAAGAGCATCTCGAGAACATGCGCTCGATCTCGCCGCCCGAGAGCGTTCATGCACTCGATCTCGAAGCGCTGCGCCGACCCGAGATCTCCTTCTACACCGTGTGGTCCGGGGGCGAGCTCCTCGGCTGCGGGGCGCTCAAGGAGCTCGACCCCCGCCACGGGGAGATCAAGTCGATGCGAACGGCGAACGCGCACCGGCGACGGGGCGTGGCCCGTGTCGTGCTCACGCACCTGCTGCGCGAGGCGGAACGTCGGGGCTACGAGCGGTTGAGTCTGGAGACGGGATCGCAGGCGGCGTTCGAACCGGCACGATCCCTGTACGCGCGCTTCGGGTTCGAGCGGTGTGGCCCCTTCGAGGGGTACCTCGAGGATCCGAACAGCGTGTTCTTCACCCGGTTGCTCGGTCCGCGGGACCGGTAGCCGCGGAAACGCGCTACCGGATCGCGACCCAGATCTCGAAGCCGCCGTTCCCGGTGCGGCCATCGAACTCCGGGCCGTAGCGTTCCAGGGCCGGGTCGGCCGAGGGCTCGAGGCTCGCGTCGGAGAGTCCGTGCGCCCAGATCGCGGCGATCACCGATCGGATCTCCGAGATGTGCCCGGCGTGGGAGAACACGGCGTACTTCTGAGCCGGCAGATCGAGGCGCACCAGTCCGTCCGGCAGCTCGTGCTCCCCGCGCACCTCGACCCCCGCCAGATAGTCGAACCGACCGTCCTCCTCGAAGTTGAAGCACACGCCGTAGGCGGTCGCGTCGCGCTGGCCGGGTACGCGACCGAGATGCGCGTTGAAGCGTTGCCAGTGATCCGGGATGCCGGCGCCGGTCTTGCTCTCGAATCGCCCGACGAGCCCCGCGAGCTTGCGGGGTTCCTGGTGCACGATCCGGGGGGTGCCGAGCTTCGGCGAGGGACGAGCGTTCATGGTCAGGGCCTCCGTCAACGGAAGGTGCTCGACGGTCCCGCGGGAGCGGACGCTCTCGGGGGTCGTGTCGAACTCGTCGCGAAATGCACGCGAGAAGGCCTCGTGGGAGCCGTAGCCGTGATCGAGGGCGATCGCGAGAATGTCGTCGCCCCCGGCGGCGAGTTGCCTGGCCGCCTCGGCGAGGCGTCGCCGCCGCACGTAGCGGATCAGCGAGATGCCGTATCCGGTGGCGAACGCCCGGGTCAGATGGAACGTCGATACTCCGGCGACTCTTGCCGCGTCTTCGAGTCGGATCTCCTCGCGGAAGTGACTCTCGACGTACCAGAGGGCCTTCTGGATCGGATTCATGGCTTCCCTCGGCTCATGCGTGCGGAACGAACGTAGACAATCCGCTCCTTGCCCGCTTGATCGTCCTTGTGGTGATCGCGGATTCCGAACCATTCTCGCGGTCGAGCAAGGACGGCCCGATAAGCGATCGAGCCCGGCCACGCCGACACCCGGGAGGACGCTCGTGATCTCGATGATCCTCGGTCTCGTGACCCTCGTCACGACCGCCATCCCCTCGGACACCGTCGACGTCGACACGACGGCGACCGGGCCGGACCCGCTCGACTCCCTCGCGTGGCTCACAGGGTGCTGGGCGCCCGAGCGCGGAGAGCCGGGGTCCATCGAGCAATGGCTCGCTCCGGCCGGGGGAACGATGCTGGGCGTGAGCCGCACGGTGCGTGGCGGCGAGACCCGGGTGCACGAGTTCATGCAGCTGCGGACGGACGCGGAGGGCCGCTTCGTGTTCATCGCCTATCCGTCCGGCCAGGAGGAGACGACGTTCGTGCTCGAGGAGCTGGCCGAGGACTTCGCCACGTTCGGGAACCCGGGCCACGACTTTCCTCAGACCATCACGTATCGGAGTCTCTCCCCGGAGTCGATGCGCGTGCGGATCGAAGGCATCGTGAACGACGGCCTCCGATCCGTGGAGTTTCCGTTCGTGCGGATCCCGTGCTCCGATCCGTCGATCGAGTGATCCGGGATCCCGCGCCGCGGACGCCGCCGGTTCCGGCCGACGGTGGGAACGGACATGAAAGGGCCCGCGCGGCACGCACCGCGCGGGCCCCTCTTCGAAACGGATCGAGACGATCTAGTAGGTCGTGAACATCCCCAGCACGATCGCGTTGACCGAGTCCTCGGTGCCGAGAATCGGCGTGTCCGAAGACGTCTGCTCGAAACCGAGCTTGATGTTCGCGTTGTGGCCCTTGAGGAAACGGGTCACGCCCACGCGGAACTGGTTCACGTTGCCGACGTCGTTCGTGGCGTCGCTGGACCACATCTCGAACGCGGCCCACGGCTGCCAGTTGTTCACGAAGTAGCCGGCCTGGCCGTAGAAGCCGGAGCCCTGGGCGCCGGTGAAGCCGGCCGCATCGTCGAAGTCCAGCATCATCCAGCCGCCCTCGGCCGTGAGCGCGCCGCCCGACTCCAGCGGGAGATCCGCGAAGAAATCGACCGTGTAGTACAGGTAGTCCACGTAGGTCGGGTTCGCGAACGGGCCGCCGATCGAGACGTCGGACTGCTGATCGACGCTGGCGCCGATCCCGACGGTCTTCTTCTTGCCGAGATACGTCGCCGAGTTGTAGTAGCCTGACTCGGCGTCGAAGAAGTTCAGCTGCACGCGGGCCGAGACGTGCGGAGTGTCCTTCCGGTTCGTGAGGGTCGCTGTCGTGTCCGCCGCCGCGCCGGACTGGTTCACGCCGTCGTAGACGCCCAGGTAGTACTTCAGGCTGGCCTTCTCGCCGACCTTGCCGGCGCCGAACAGCGTCACCCCGAGGTCACGCACGGCGACGTCGGACGCGAGTCCCGACGACGTTCCGGAGATCGTGTTGTTCGAGAACGTCCGGAGCATGCGACCGCCCCACGTGAGCGACTTGTAGGCGATTCCCGGCCGGTCCATCGTCATCGGCGCCCCGGAGGACGTGACGTTCTGACGATTGGACGGCGGCATGTTCAGACCCATGTAGATCTGGGCCCAGGGGTCCGCCTTCATCTGCACGTAGGCGTCGATCACGCGAGCACTCTGGCCGGATCCGTTCGCGGCGCCGCCGACGTCGGTCTGGATGAAGGCCGTCACGTCGGGAGTGATCATCCCGGTGATGCGCAGGCGGCCGCGACGCACCTTCCAGTCGGCCGTCTTCGTGGCGTCCCCGTTCTCGTCGAGCTCATCGGTCACGATGGTCAGTGCCTGCACCCGGAATCCGATGTCGATCTTCGATTCGTCGTCGATCGTGACCTTGGCTCCGCCGAACGCCGGGGCCGAAATCAGAAGGGCGGCCAACGCGCTCATCGCGAGGCACGCACGGATCTGCGACATTCCCTTCCTCCTCGTTATTCCAACCAGCCAACTCGTTTCGCTTCCGTCACCACGCACACATCCTTGCGGAGCAGGACCCCCTTTCCTCGCCGTCAGATGTCCAGTGTCAGTGACTGTCTTCCTTCCGGAATCTGCACCGTCAGGACCGGCACCGGACTCTTCTTGACGAGGGTCCGGGCCGTGCTCCCGATCAGGTTCTCCAGGACCGTGGACTCATCGGCGGCGCCGATGACCACGAGGTCCGCGCCGGTCCGGCCGATCTGCTCGAGGATCCGGGCGGCAGGCTTGCCGTCCGCCACGAGGATCTTGCAGACGACCTTGCGCCATTCGCCCTTGCCGATCTCCCGCCGGCAGAACTCCTCGATGCGCACGGGGATGCGCTCGACCGCCTCCCTTTCGGCGCGGTCGATCACGTCCGACACGCTGCCGAGGCCGGAGTAGCCTTCCACGAAGGATCGCTGCCGTGAGGTCAGCGTCTCCACGACGTGCAGCACCACGATCTTCGCGTCGAAGCGGTTCGCGATGGACCACGCGTACCGGAACACGTACCCGGTGTTCGGACCGAGAGTGGTGCAGTAGAGGATCGTCTTGATGTCCGGCAGCATTCCGAACCTCCTGCGCTACGCGGCGGCCGGCCGGATGCCGGCCTGCTCGTCGCGGCGGTTGCGAACCCGCTGGCTCAGCCAGACGAGCGTCACCAGCCCGAGACCCACGAAATCCGTGATGAGAGTGGGCCAGTAGAGGAGCAACGTCGCCGCGGCGAGCACGATCCACTCGAGCAAGCTCGTCTTGCGGATGAAGTAGCCCATCGTGAGCGCCGAGAACGCCATCGTGCCCAGGATCGCGGACCAGATCGAGCTGATGACCTTGTGCAGTCGCGGCTTCGTCTCGGCGATCACGGAGCCGCCCTCGATGAACGAACCGGTGGTCGCGATGACCTCGCTCACGGTGCCGTCGCGGTTCGCCGGAATCTCGCGAACGTCCTCGCCGTCGAGGACCGTCATCACGGTCTGGCCCTTGCGGACTTCGTCACCGGGGCGGATCGAGAGTTCGGTGACCATCGCGCCCATGATCTCGTCCTGCATGGCGGGCGCCACGAGCGGCTTGCCCTCGAACAGGATCTGCGGCGTGTAGGCGAACAGCAGCGGCATCACGTACAGCAGCTTCGCGAACTTGAAGGACGTCCAGCCGGTCTTCCAGGGATCCGAGCCGGCGATGGCGGCTCCCGCGTAGGCGGCCACACAGACCGGCGGCGTGATGTTCGAGTCCTGGCTGAACCAGTACACGATCATGTGGGCCGCGATCAGCACCACGCCCATCTCCGCGAGCGGCGGCACGGCGAGCACCGCGGTGATGAGGTACGCGGCGGTCACGGGGACTCCCATGCCGAGGACGAGCGACGCGATCCCGATCAGCAGGATGGCCAGCAGCAGGTGGCCGTTCGCCATCGAGATGATGATGTCCGAGAACTTGAGACCGATGCCGGTCAGCGAGATCGTGCCCACGATGATCCCGATCACGCCGAGCGTGGCCCCGATGATCAGCGTGTTTCGCGCGCCGGTCTGGATCGCGTCCCAGATCGCGCGCGGGCCCATGCGGGTTTCCTTGCGCACCCAGCTCACCGCCACGCACGAGAGCGTGGCCCAGAAGGCCGCGAACCCCGGCGACTTGCCCTGGATCATCAGCGCCGTGATCACGATCAGCGGCAGCGAGAAGTACCACTCGCGGCGCAGAACCACGGTCCAGTGCGGCAGATCGCTGTCCTGCATGCCCGCGATCTGGTGCTTCTTGGCCTCGAAGTGGATCATGCAGAACACGGAGAAGAAGTACAGGAGCGCCGGCACGATCGCGATCAGCATGATGTGCGCGTACGGCGTCTCGGTGAGCTCCGCCATCAGGAAGCCCCCGGCGCCCATGATCGGCGGCATGAACATCCCGCCGATGGAGGCGGCCGGCTCGATCGCGCCGGCCACGTGAGCGCGGAATCCGGCGCGCTTCATCAAGGGGATCGTGAAGGCACCGGTGGAGACCGTGTTCGCGATCGCGCTTCCCGACACGGAGCCGAACAGCGCGGAGGCGATCACGGCGACCTTGGCCGGACCGCCGGTGGACTTGCCGGCGAGCGCCATGGGCAGGTCGATGAAGAAGCGCCCCGCGCCGGACTTGTGCAGGAACGCCCCGAAGAAGATGAACAGGATCACGTA
>JAGQIB010000091.1:1280-5509 GCA_020431545.1 Gemmatimonadota bacterium | reverse complement strand
GCCGGCGACGTCGTGCACGGTGACCACCACGTTCTGGCGACGCTCGAGCGAGAACGTGACCGACGTCGACTCGCGGAACGGATTCGGACGCGCGCCTTCGAAGCGCAGGCCGCCGGTCGTCTCCGCCACCAGATCCGGTGCGTCGGTCGCCCCGACGGGCTCCGCGAGGATGACCGCGTTGTTCGGCCCCCCGGTGAGGATCCCGTCGGCGGTGGCGAGCGCGCAGGTCGGCGCCCGCGCGCTGAGGTTCACCGGGAAGGTCTGCGGCACGGCCAGCGTGCTCCAGGTCTCGCCGAAGTCCTCGGTGACGCGCGCCGGCGAGCTGAAGACGCCCCAGACAGCGCCGAACCCGTCGTCCCGCATGGTGAGTCCCTGCCCGGACGGCGTGCTCTTCCGCGTCCACGTGGCACCGGCGTCGGTGGTGCGGTAGATGCCGGGCGTGCTGCCGTTGCGAACGGTGGCGAGTCCGAGCTGGTCGTCGCTCCACCAGAGATCCGACACGGCGTCGGTGGGAAGCCCGGACTGGACGATCTGCGACCAGGAGGCACCGCCATCCGTCGTGCGGTACAGGCGCGCTGCGGCGGACGCCGTGATCCCGATCGTTCCGTGCTGCGGATCGCGGAAGTGGATCGCCTGCCCCTGGAACGAGGCCGGCAATCCCGTCGCGGTCGAGCCCCACGTGGCGCCGCCGTCCGTGCTCCGGTAGAGCGCGCCCGTACCGGCCGTGTTGAAGGTCAGCAGGAACAGCGACGCCGCCGACGGAGCCGCGAACGTCGCGACGCGCTGGTTCGTCGGCAGGGTCGTCGTGTTCCACGTCACGCCGCCGTCCGACGTGTAGGCGACGGTACCCGAGTACCCCGCGACGCCGGTGAGCGCGTCCGGTGCGAACTCGCCGGTCTGGACCCAGAAGAGGTTCGGCGGATTCGCGGCCGGGGCCCACGTGCGGCCCGCGTCGTCGCTGCGCATCCACAGCCGCGGGGCGGCGCCGGAGTTCGGCTGGTTCGAAGCGAACACGGTGCCGTCGTGTCGATCGAGGAAGGTGAGCATCGGCGCCGACACCGTTTCCGCGAAGTTCGTGACCGCGGACGTCACGGTGAGCGCGCCGTCGTCGGACCAGCGGATGTCGCCGGTGTCGGAGGTCCACACGAGGCGTCCGCCCGGAGTCTGGACGATCGTGGGGAACCCGAGGTTGAACACGGAGTCGCGCAGTGTCCAGGTGGCGCCGCCGTCCGTGGTCTCGTGCAGGTCGCCGCCTTCGAGGAAGCTCGTGAGGAACCAGCGCTGCGAATCGATCACCGTCGCGCGATACCGGTACAGCGGCTCCGTGGGCGCCGACATCAGCGTCCACGTGACGCCGCCGTCCGTCGACGTGCCGAAGCCGAAGTCGTCCTCGACGTGTCCCGTGAGCGCATCGGAGAAGTAGATGTCGTTGAAGCCGAAGAACGGAGGCGTCACGAATGCGTTCCACGTCGCGCCACCATCCGTGGTGCGATGCGCGACGTTCTGTCCCACGGCGTAGCCCTCGAGCGCGGTCCGCCAGACGTGTCGGCGGATGAGCCCCGAGCCCGGCCCGACGTCGTTCCACGTGAGTCCGCCGTCAGACGAGCGGAAGACGTTGCCCGATTCGCTCGCCGCGGACAGGTCGCCGCCCGGCACGGCCACGACGTCGCGCAGGGGGGCCGCCGGGTGCGCCATCTCCGTGAACGAGACGCCGCCGTCGGTGCTGCGCCAGATTCCCGTGCCGACCGCGATCACGGTGTCCACGTCGAGCGCGTGAACCGAGAGGAGGTGCGCGGGGACCGTGTCCCAGTCGTGGAGCGCTGTCCAGGTCGTGCCACCGTCGTCCGTGCGGAGTACGGCACCGTCCGTGCCCACCGCGTAGCCGCGCTGCGCTGTCGGGAACGACAGCCCCAGCAGGGCCGAGCCCTGGGGCTGGGGATGCGTCCAGGTGAACTCCCAGTCCGTCGCGGCCGCGACGACGGGAAGCAGGGACACGAATGCGGCGGCCAGCAGGGCGACCGGGCGACAGGCGGGGCGCATGGCGACTCCAGGATTCCGGGGAGAAGAAGGACGAGAATACCCCACCGAGCGCGCCGGACACCGATTCGTACGACGGGTCAGCGAAACGGGCCCCGTCCGGCTTTCGGACGGAGCCCGGGGGCACGACGGTGGGGGAGGCCGACCGATCGTGCGTTTGTCTAGCGGTCGGTGCCGTCCGGGTCACCCGCGACCGAGGCGCCGGCGAGCGCCATCGTCTCGGCTTCCTCGAACTCTTCGAGAGAGACCTCGGACCCCGGCGTCGGCTCGGGACCTGCGGCGTCCGCGTAGACACCGGTCGGCTCGTCCGTCGGTCCGCCGAGCTGCTCGACGCGGGCGAGGCTCAGCGACGCCTTGGAGTCGCCGGGCGCGAGGTCGACCGCCTGGGCGTAGGCCTCCTCCGCCGCGCGGTACCGGCCGGTCCGCTCCAGCGCCACGCCGAGGTTGTTGAAGAAGACGGCCTGCCCCGCGTCCACCGCACACGCGCGCTGCAGAGGAGCCACGGCTTCCTCGAAGCGCTCCCCCTCGATTCGGAGCAGGCCGAGATTGTTGTTGGACCACGAGTCGTCCGGGTCGATCGCGAGTGCCGTCTCGTACACGAGCTCGGCTTCCGCCGCGCGACCCTGGGTGTGGAGGACACGCGCGAGCACTCGCTGCGCGTCGACGTTGCCCGGATCGCGCGCGACGGCGTCCTCGATCGGCGTCACGGCTTCACTCGCGTGGCCGAGGTCCAGGCGCACGCGCGCGAGCGCCACGAGGCCCTTCACGTGTCCCGGATCGATCTCGAGGCAGCGCACGAGCGACGCCTCCGCGTCTTCCGGGCGACCGGCCTGGCGCTGCGCCAGCCCCGCCATGAACCAGCCCCACGGATTGCCGGCGTGGGCCTCCGTGTAGCTCGCAAAGCGATCCGCGGCCGAGTTCCAGTCGCCCGCATCCCAGGCGGACTGCGCCTCGTCCCACGTCGCCGGCGCGATCGGCTCGCTCGCGCTCGACGTCTCGGCGACCCAGACCTCGGGTTCGGTGTTGCCGGCGGTCGCCGCCGACTCGGCCGTCCCGGCCGTCGTCGTTGTGGCCGTGGCCGCCACGACCGTGCGGTTCGCGTCCGCGACACTCTTCGCGCCGCGCTCCTTGGCCCACGCCGGACGAGACGCATTCGTCCGCGTGGGAGACGCCTGCTTTCCCTCCGGCTCACGATCGCCGATCAGGAGCGCGCCCACTCCGAGGGCCACCACCAGTCCCGTCGCGGCGAGCGCGACGCCCTTCGCCAGTCCCGGCTCCTTGCGTTCCATGCGAGGACGGTTCCCGTTCATCGTCTTCCTCCGGATCTGCTCGGTGTGAATCTCCGCGACGTTCGCTGCGCCGCACGACCGGGTGATTCGCAAGGAGGGGACCTGTTTCCGGCGGGGGATCGTGCGAGGACGGAAGTGAAGATCCGGCAGGGACTTCCCGCGATCGAGCTCCGTGCGGGGTCGGCGCGTCGGTGCCGTTTCGTGTCCGGGCGGACACATGCTTCGTGATCGCGCAGCCACGGCGGCGGCCCAGGGGAGCGGGGTGAGACACCCCGTGGCGGGAGAAGCCGGATTTGTTCCGGGGACGAACTGGCGATCGGAGCGGTGCGGTGGGATAGTGCCCGGGCCTCCGAGCTCCGCCGCGGCCGTCCCATTGCGCCGCCGTTCGCTCACCTTCCGTCGGAGGTTTCTACGTGCAACCGTCGATTCCCCGGATCGTCTCGTCTGCGCTCGTTCTCGGGCTCGCCGGACCCGCCCCCGCGGGCGCCACGGTGTATACCGTGCCCTCGCCCGGTACGCCCACGATCGCCTCGGCCTTCGCACTCGCGACCGGCGACGATCTCGTGGAGGTCCTGCCCGGCACCTACGCGGAGCACGATCTGAACGTCACCTGCTCGATCCGCGGAACCGGCGGGGCCGATCAGACGATCGTTGACGCGGAGCGGCTGGGTCAGGTGTTCCGTCTGACCTCGGGTTCGGATCTCTCGATCGAGGGGCTCACGCTCCGCAACGGTCTCGGTGACGCCGGCGGCGCGATCGAACAGCAAAGCCCCCAGAACCTGGTCGTGCGGGACTGCGTGTTCGAGGCGAACGAGGCCGCCTTCGGCGGCGCGATCTACACCGTGGACTTCACGGACTACCCGGTGCAGGTGATCGGAGTGCGCTTCGAAGGCAACCAGGCCT
>JAGQIB010000091.1:0-1215 GCA_020431545.1 Gemmatimonadota bacterium | reverse complement strand
CACGCGAACAGCGGCGGCGCGATCGAGTTCTCGCTCTCCGTCGTGGGCAGCCAGGTGACGGACTGCGTGTTCGACGGGAACTCGGCGGGCCAGGACGGCGGCGCGATCCGCGCGAACATCGCGGTCGTCGACGTCGAGCGTTGCACGTTCCACGGAACGGGCGGCTCGAGCACGCTCGCGATGATCTCGTCCACGCTCACGGTGAACGCGTGCGTGATCGCCGGGAACGTCGGTGATCCGCTGTCGTGCGGAAACGGCTCCCCGATCGTCTCATGTTGCGACGTCTGGGGAAACGCCGCGGGCGACACGTTCTGCGGCACGGATGGCGGCGGCAACTTCTCGACGGATCCGCGCTTCTGCGACGCGGCGGCGGGCGACCTGCAGCTGCTGCCGGACTCTCCGTGTCTCGACGGTCAGCATCCCGACGGCGCGGCTTGCGGAACCATCGGAGCGCTCGGTCCGTGTCCGGGGACCGGCGTGGGCGACGGCGTCGTCACCGACGGCTGGAGCCGAGTGAAGTCTCGCTACCGCTGACGACCTCGTGCGCGCCCGGTGTGCCCGCCGCGGGGCCCTATCCTACGCGCCGGGCTTCTTCAACCCGTGCCGGCGCATGATGCGCGAGAGGCTCGCGTGGTCCGCGAGGCCCAGCTCCTCCGCGGTCCGCGTGACGTGCCAGCCGTTGCGCTCGAGCGCCCGCTGCACGAGCCGACGTTCGGCCTCGGCCTTGAGCTCCGCCAGGGAAGCAACGCGCGAGAACAGGTCGTCGGTGGGCGCGGCGACGCCGGGAGTCGCGCCGGGACGCACCGTGTCGACGTCGATCGTCTCGCCCGGCGCGGCGATCACGAGCCGCTCCACGACGTTGCGGAGCTCGCGCACGTTGTTGCGCTTCCAGTCCCGGCCCGCGAGCTCGCGGATCGCGTCCTCGGTGATGCCCTTCGGGCGCTGTCCGAAGCGCTTCGCCGTGAGCCGCAGGAAGTGGCGGACGAGGAGCGGGACATCTCCCTCGCGCTCCCGAAGCGGCGGAACGCGCAGGATGTGCACGTTCAACCGGAACAGCAGATCCTGCCGGAACCGACCCGCCTCGACCTCCGCGTCGAGGTCGCGGTTCGTCGCCGCGATCACGCGCGCCGTCACCGCGATCGGCTTCTCGCCGCCGACGCGGGTGAGCTTCTCGTCCTCGAGCACGCGCAGCAGCTTGGCCTGGGCCGCGAGCGG
>JAGQIB010000090.1:4295-7293 GCA_020431545.1 Gemmatimonadota bacterium | reverse complement strand
TCCGATTCCTGGGCAAATGGGAAACGGCGGCGGACTCGATGGTCGCGCCGCCGCTCCTTCCGATCTTCTCCCGCGCGGGCTTCCTCACGGACGCCCCGCGCGGGGATGCGTCCGACCGCTAGCGCAGGCGGATCATCTTCCGCTCCGCCTCCTCCGCGCCCGCGGCGAGACGGTAGAAGTAGACGCCCGACGCGACGCGATCGCCCTGATCGTTCGTGCCGTCCCAGGTGATCTCGTGACGACCGGCCGGCCGGGCGCCCGCCACGAGCGTGCGCACCCGGCGTCCCGTCACGTCGAAGACGGCGAGCGAAACGTCGGTCGCCGCGGGCAACGCGAACGCGATCCGCGTGTCCGGTCCGAACGGATTCGGCTGGTTCTGCGCCAGCGCGAATCGATCCGCCGGGAGATCCAGCGGCGCGTCGGTCGCGGCACCGTTGACGAAGATCGAGAGCTCCGTCGCCTCGCCCCAGTTGCCCGCGGCGTCCTGCCCACGGACCCAGAGCGAGGTCGTGCCGGGACTGAGCAGCGAAGTGTCGACGTTCGCGGAAACGTCGACCGTGGAAGACGAGAACACGCCGGTCATGGCGGTGCCGGTGCCGGCCGGCGCGGGCGAGCCGCCGGTGCTCCACTCCGCCGCGACGACGTTGCTGCCGCCGGTGAGCACGTCACTCACCGTGGCCGCGAGCGCGATCGGCGCCGGCTGCGCGGCCGGGTTCGGCGTGATGCCGGGCGAGCCGGCGATCACCACGGGACCGCGCGTCTCGTTGCCCGGAATCGCGATCGTGAAGTCGGCGTCGGACGCGTCGGCGCCGCCGAGGCTCGGACTGCCGTCGTCGTCCACCACGACCCGCACGCGATAGCGATCGCCGGTCGGCAGCGCCGACACGTTCCACGAGTACGGCGACGTCCCCGGCGACGACGTGATGAGGTTCCAGCTCATGCCGCCGTCGTCGGAGTACTCCAGGCGCGTGGCGGCGAGGTTGCGGCCGTTGCCGGTGTCCGTCGACGCCGTCCACGCGATCGACACGGGGCTCGTCGTGAAGTTCTGGCCTCCGTTCGGCGCGGTCACGGTGGCGTCCGGATGATCGCCGCCGATGAGCCAGATCAGCGTGCGATCGAGCACGTCGTTCCGGACCGAGTTGTTCGGGCTGGCGGCGTTCAGGTTGATCCACTCGAAGAACATGCTCGCCGTACGCGTGGTCTGTCCGCCCCAGACGCCGTTGCCGAGCGTGCCGAGCGGTCCGGAGGACTCCCAGCGGACGCCGACGTCTCCCGCGATCGCATCGTTGTTCCGCCACAGCGGAGTTCCCGTGCCGGCACCGTTCAGCGCGGTCACCTCGTCGCCCGCGGCCCCGGACCGGAACGGCGTGTACGAGATGCCGGCCGTGTACGGACCCGAGATCGGATCCCCCACGTAGCCGAGATTCAGCGACCAGGTGGCGGGATCCGAGTTGTACGCGCCGTGCCAGTAGTCCTGAAGCCACTGGAGACGATTCGCACTGTAGAAGCCGGACGTCAGGTTCGAGAACGCCCACGCCACGTCGTGCGAGACCCACGCGATCCGGGCGCCGCCGTCGTGGAAGAGCGCGAGCGAGTCACGCTCGGCGCGCTCGAACTGCGGGTACTTCTCCCAGCCGACCTGCCACCACACGGCCTTGTAGGAGCGCAGGCCGGAGTTCGAGTCGCCGATCTCGGGATCGTCCGCCTGGGCCTTGTTCCAGACGTCGTACGTCCAGCCGGTCGACGCCATGGCCTGGTGGTAGTAGTCGAAGTTCAGCGTGGTGTTCGGATCGGAGTTCACGAGCAGCACGTCGGGACGCTTGCCGGTGGTGAACCGGTAGTGCATCCCGCCGAAGTCGTCTCGCACCTCGTTGCCCTCGTGCGTGGACGAGAGGACGTCGAAGTAGTACGTCGTCTCGGGCTGGAGTCCCTTCACCTCGTGCGCATGGCTCGAGACGAGCGACGCGTCCTCGGTGGAGAACGTGCCGAGCGCCGTCGTCGTGCCGAACTCGATCCGTGACGTCGCCAGCACGTCCGTCGTCCAGGAGACGAGGACGGAGTTGCCGGCCGGGCTCGCCACGACGTCCGTGATCTCCGGATCGTCGGCCTCCACGGAGGCGGTCGCGATCGTGGTGTGCGACGGGTTCGCGTCGACGTACGTCACCGTGATGACGTCGCCGTCCGCGACCGAGAGCTGACCGTTCGCGGTCGGCGTCGAGAACGTCAGCGGCACGGAGCCCTCGTACACGCCGTTCGAGCCGGTGATCACGATGTTCTCGGGCGTGCTCTCCGTGGTCGACTCCACGGACACCGTCACCGAACCGCCGGCGTCCGTGTCCTCCACCCGGATCCCGAGCGAGGAACCCGGCGAGTACGAAGCGCGATCGAGCGCGAGCACGCCGGCGTCGCCGCCGAGCACACCGGACACGACGATCGCGTACGGGACCGGTCCGAACGGAACGTTCGCGCCTTCCACGCGGATCGTGTAGTGACCCACGGTCGGCGTGGCGCGACGCACGCACTCCTCGACGTTGACGCCGTCCTTCGTGCCGCCGGTGATCGACTGTCCGCCGGAGAACACGTTGCCGAGCCAGGTCGTGGCTCCCTGCGTGACGACCAGGTCGAGGTCGTTCACCAGGTTCGAACCGGCGGCCGGCGACGACGCCGGATCCGGCCACACCAGCGAGATCTTCAGGTCCTCGGTCGAACCGGAGACGTACACCTCGTACTCGCGCACCTCGCCGGTCGCGATGCCGTCCGGCTCGTCCGCCATCACGGTGCGGCGCGTGTCACCCGGGAAGAACAGGATGTCGTCCAGCAGGATCCGGCCCCATCCGATGTTGTTGTCCGGGAACGTGTACGCGGCGAAGTTGTCGTTGCCGGAGTTGATCATGAGGGCGCGGAGCAGGGCCGCCGAAGGCGTGAACGCGTTCGCGGGCACCGGCGCACCGGTCGGGTACCAGCCCTCCATGAGGTACTGCCGCACGAGCGCGGCGGA
>JAGQIB010000090.1:0-4185 GCA_020431545.1 Gemmatimonadota bacterium | reverse complement strand
CCGTCGTCCGTCGGCCCGCGGCTCGTGGAGCTGTAGATCAGGTTCGACGACGTGCCGTTCTGCGTTCCGCCCACGGACAGGATGTTCTTCGCGGCGGCCGGCGATCCCACGGTGTTCGTCCCGCCGGAGTTGCCGTTCGAGAAGCAGATCAGGAAGTCCTGATGGTCGTACGCGAACTGATCCGTGGTCATGCAGTTGATCGTGTAGGCGCCGCCGTCGTTCGATCCCCAGCTGTTCGTGGAGATGCGCGCGCTCCCGGCGACGTTGCCCTCGTACGCCGGGCGGAAGTAGTCGTTCAGGTCGCCCGGCGTGATGATCGAGTTGTCGGTGCCGCCGCCGTCGAGGAAGTAGATCTTCGCGTCCTTGGCGAGACCGTCCCGGTTGCTGGTACCGATGCCGTCGTCGTTGCCCGCCGTCGTGCACGAGGTGTGCGACCCGTGGTAGGACGCGCCGCCCGTGTCCCCGAAGACGATGTTGCCGTTCGTCGCCGCCCGCTGGTACGCGATGATCTTGCGGTGCGTCGGGAAGTCGCCGAAGTCCGTGATCGGCACGAACGCGTCCACGAACATCTGATGCGAGGTCCGGATGCCCGAGTCGCCGACCATGATGATCTGGCCGCTTCCCGTGATCCCCTGATCCCAGACCTTGCGGTTGTTCGAGATGTTCGTCTGGTCGACCCACTGCACGTTGTTGTTGTCGACCGTGAAGATCTCCCGCGGCTCCACCCACTGCACGTCGGGGTGCGCGGCGAGCATCGGCAGGAGCGCATCGTCGAGATCGGCGCGCAGGATCCGGTTGCGATCGTTCACCGAGACGTCGCCGATCGTTCCGCCGAGCGAGCGGACGAAGTCCGCGACCCCGGTGGCGTCCCCGTCGTCGAAGAGCAGGATCTGCAGGGAGGAACTTCCGGTGGAGCGCCCCACCGGGAGCTCGGCCGAAAGGCGGTAGGCCGGCTGGTACGTGCCCACCCACTCCACGAAGGGAAGGCTCTCGACCGCGGCGCGGTCGGACGCGTCGCAGCGGACGAGGAACGCGGAGTTCGGGACGAAGAACGCCACGCGGGCGCCCACCGCCTCGAAATCCTGCACCCACTCGGATCGGATCGGCGAGGCCACCTGCACGATCAGCGAGATACGCTCGCCGGGGGCGGGCACGGCCTCGAGGGCCAGGCCGCGCGGGAGGGTCGGTTCTCCCTGGCGGGTGTCGAACTGCAGCCCGTTCGCGAGGCGGATCTCGGTGGCCAGACTCTTCGGCGCGGGAACGAACCGGGTCCGCCCGACCTCACGCAGCTCCGGCGCGTCGGGAATGCGGTCCGACGGTTCGCCGGGGCCGGAAGTCGGGAGCGAGGCGCGGGACGCGGCCGGGAACAGCAGCGCGCACGCGGCCAGGAGAGCGGTGAAGCGTCGCATGAGGCCCTCGGATGTTGGGGATGAGCACCGACGGACACGAACGGGGCAAGCCCTTCCATCCTATCAGTGACCGGGCCGGGGGTTCAACGACACCACGGCCGGGAGTCGCGCGGTCGCGTCGGCGCGCCCCGCGCGGCGTGTCCCGATCTACCCGTGCCGAGGCACGACGATCGGCCGAGGGGCCCTAGCTGCGGTCGGGAGCGGCGGGTACGCCGGGGCCGGGACCGACGGGCCCCGGAGTCGGCCGGGACTCCGCGGACGCGGTGGCGCCGCGCCCCTCGTCGACCGGGCGATCCGCGAGGTGTGACGGGATTCGCACGAAGAAGAGATGCAGCAGGAACAGGACGACGACCGCCACGAGCAGGTTCACGAAGGTCGCGCGAGAACCCGTCGCCGCGATTGCCACGGGGCGATCGACGTCGGGTTCCCGGTCGGGCCGGGTCGGGACGAGCCGGTGTTCACGCGTCATGACCGCCTCCCCAGGTCGTGGGGTCCCGTTCGCTGGACGACGCTCCATGTTAGAAAGCGGTCGTGGCGCCCTGCAACCGCCACTTCCCCGCGGGTGGCGACGTTTGCCCCTGCCTTGACGTCGTTTGCAGAGGTTTTACGTCGCCGGGCGACTCGGGACGCTCCGATCGCCTCAGAGCAGCGAATGCGACTCGCCGCCGTCCACGGCGAGCGAGACGCCGTTCACGAACGACGCGGCCTCCGAGCACAGGAACGCGACGACGGCCGCGATCTCCTCGGGTCGCCCGAGCTGTCCCCGCGGGATGTTCGCGCGCCATCCGTCGAGCACGGACTCGGCGGACACGCCGCGGCGGCGACCCGCCGATTCGGCGAGATCCTGCAGCCGCTCCGTCGCGGTGTAGCCCGTGCAGACGGAGTTCACGGTGATGCCGTCCCGGGCGAGCTCGCGGGACAGCGTCTTCGCGAGGCCGTGTACGGCGGGGCGCATGGCGTTCGAGAGCAGCAGTCCGTCGTGCGGCTCCTTCGCCGTGATCGACGTGAGGTTCACGATGCGCCCCCACTTCGCCGCGCGGAGATGCGGCAGTGCGGCCCGGACGAGCCGATCCACGGAGCGGAACGTGAGCGTGACCGCGCGCTCGAAGTCGGACTCACCGAGCGAGTCGAACGTCCCGGACGGCGGACCGCCGGCGTTCGTGACGAGGATCTCGAGACTGCCGAGCGCGCGCACGGTCGCGTCGACGGCGGCGGCCGGTCCCTCGGGCGACGAGACGTCGGCGACCACCGCGTGCACGTCGCCGCCGGTCGCGGCGCGGATCGCGGCCGCGGCCGCCTCGATGCGCTCGCGATCGCGTGAGGCGACGGCGACCCGACACCCTTCTCCCGCGAGCGCCGACGCGCACGCGAAGCCCAGCCCGGCGCTCGCACCCGTCACGAGCGCCGCCCGATCCCGAATTCCGAAGTCCATGACGCCTCCTTGCGGCTGTGCTAGCGTGCCAAACGCCTGCGCGACTCGGCAAGGCCGGATCGCCGGGCGTCGTTCGCCGCGCTTCGTCCCCTGGTTTCCGGAGGTCCGACGGATGATCGAGCACGTCGTGAACACGCTCAGCGGTTGGGTCTGGGGTTGGCCGTCCGCTTTCCCGCTGATCGTCGCGCTGCTGCTCTCCGCCGGTTTGTTCGTGACCCTGCGGCTCGGCTTCATCCAGGTGCGGGCGTTTCGCCACGCCTGGGACGTGGTCCGCGGTCGCTACGACGACCCCGCCCACGCCGGGGACATCTCCCACTTCCAGGCGCTGACCACGGCGCTCTCCGCGACGGTCGGCATCGGAAACATCGCCGGCGTCGCCACGGCGATCCACTACGGCGGTCCCGGCGCGCTGTTCTGGATGTGGGTGACCGCGTTCTTCGGGATGGCACTCAAGTACGTCGAGTGCACGCTGTCCATGCAGTACCGCGTGTTCGACGAGAAGGGCGAGGCCGCCGGCGGCCCGATGTACTACATCGAGCGCGGACTCGGGAAATCCTGGAAGCCGCTCGCCATCGCGTTCGCGTTCCTCGGCGTCAGCTGCAGCTTCGGCAGCGGGAACATGAACCAGGCGAACACCGTGAGCCTCTCGGCCTCGGTCGCGCTCGGCGCGCCCGCCTGGATCACCGGCGTCATCATGGCCGCGCTCGTCGGACTCGTCATCATCGGGGGAATCCGCCGCATCGGCGCGGTGTCGTCCAAGCTCGCGCCGGCGATGTTCGTGCTCTACTCGGTGGGCGGCGTGATCATCCTCGCGAAGCACCTCGGCGACATTCCCGCCGCGTTCGCTCTCATCGTCCGGGAGGCGTTCCAGCCCACGGCGGGGCTCGGCGGTACCGCGGCCGGCGTGTTCATGACCACGCTCGTGTGGGGCGTGAAGCGCGGCCTGTTCTCGAACGAGGCCGGCCAGGGGAGCGCGCCCATCGCGCACGCCGCCGCCAAGACCGACAAGCCGGTTCGTGAAGGCGTCGTGGCCATGCTCGGACCGTTCATCGACACGATCCTGATCTGCTCTCTCACCGGTCTCGTGATCGTGCTCACCGGCACGTGGAACGCGCACCAGGTCGGCACCGGCGATCTCGGCGCCGTGACCGTCCACGAGGTCGATTCGGCCCCGGCGGCCGGCGACTCTCCCGTGCTCGCTCCCCTCGCCGACGGGACCTACTCCGTGAACGGCGGCATGCCGCAGGGCATCGCGTTCGAGACGAACGACGGCTTCATCGTGGACGCGCGGCTCGTGGATTCCGCCGGCGAGGCCTGGAACGGCTCGCTCGAGGTCGCGCTCGG
>JAGQIB010000089.1 GCA_020431545.1 Gemmatimonadota bacterium | reverse complement strand
TCGGAGGGCAGGATACGAGTCGGGGCGACGTCCGGGGCCGCCCGACCGGGCCCTCCCCCCGCCAGCACGAGGACGGCGATGAACCCGGCCCGCCCGAGTGGGCGCCGCCGGCGTCGTGCGGATAGCAGAAAGGACATGCCGACCTCGATCCGCGTCGGGAGCGCCCTCGCGCACCAAGCCGTCCGTCAGGCTTGACCACGACCACGCGATGCGGTACGTAAGAGGGCTCAGCGTACCGCGGTGGAACGGGAATCCCAACCCCGACCTCGCGGCGGCAGGCCGAACCGCGGGAAATGCAGGCCGGCAATCGAGGCCGGCAATCCAGGCCGGCAATCTAGGGAAGTGGGGCTGTAGCTCAGTTGGGAGAGCGCATGACTGGCAGTCATGAGGTCAGGGGTTCGATCCCCCTCAGCTCCACCATCCTCGCTTCCTGGCCTCCCTCTCGGCCTCCCTCCGGCGCCACCGATCAGCGGTCGTCCATTCGCTCCCGGCCGATGCGGTCCGGCAGCGTGCCCTCGCTCGCGTCCGGCTCGTCCGGGAACGCGGCACCGCGGCTCGGAGCGGGCTCGCCGATCGAGGGGACGCTCGGCGCCTCCTTCTCCGCGATCAGGTCCTCGAGGTCCTGACGCTCGACCCGGATTCGTCGCCGTTCGTGTGGCGTGAGCCAGCCGCCGTCGCCGATCGCGTCGTACGCGGCGAGCGCCTCTTCGTAGCGCTCGGCGTCCGCGAAGAGACGCGCCATGCGTGCGCGGGCGCGCACGTCGTACGGATAGAGCTCGAACAGCTTCGCGAACCTCTCCCCCGCGAGCTCGGGATCCCGGTCGAACGCGAGCCGGGCGAGGTGCTCGCGCACGATCGGAGAGTCGGACCCCGCGTCCAGGATCGACTGCCAGACGAGTTCCGCGTCTTCCTTCCGGCCGCAGAGCTCCAGAGCTTCGGCGCGGATCGCCAGGAGCGCGGGCTCGTTGCCGGTGGCGCCCTCCGACCAGCCGAGCGCGGCGCCGGTGTTGCCGGCGCGCAGGTGCACGAGCGCGAGCACCACCCGACGCGGATCGCTCGCGGGCATCGAATCGCGATCGCCCGAAACGGGAAAGTACGGTAGGTCCCCCTCGAGCGCGCGGTCCCAGGTCCATCCCGGCATCGCCCACGGATCCGTCGACGACGCGTTCGTCTCCAGCGCCTCCTCCCAGCGCCCGCGCTGCGCGAGCAGGCGATTCAGCTTCTCGCGCGCCGGCGGAAACTCGGGGAAGATCGCGAGCGCCGCGCGGAAGCTCTCGACGCCGGCGTCCTCCTCGCCTTCCTGCACGAGAAGATCACCCTGTCGCGTCAGCGCGAGGAAGTCCCCGAAGCTGCCCTCGATCGCCTGCGCGAGGTGATCGAGCGCGTCGGAGACGTTGCCCTCTTCCTCTTCCAGCCGGCTCAGGGACAGTCGCGCGGACGTCGCAAAGAACGGTGAGGTGTCCGCGACCGTGAGAAGACGAGAACGCGCCTCTTCGCGCCGCCCCAGGGAGCGGAGCGCGAGTCCCCAGTCCAGCTCCGCCCAGGGTGCATCCCCGATCTCCGCGGCGTTCTCGTCCTGCAGCGCGCGCACCGCGCGTCCGCCCTGCAGACGCGCCACCTGACCGAGACCGAAGTGCGCGACCTGGCGCACGGACGGAGATTTCGACTCGTCGAGCGCCCGCAGGTACAGCGCCTCCGCGCCTTCCCGATCCCCGAGGGCGAGCAGCGCGTTCGCCCGGATCATGGCCGCCTCCTCGTCTCCCGCGGACGCCAGCGGCTCGGTGAGTCGGGCCGCTTCCGCGTAGCGCCCCTCGAACGAGCGGACGTACGCGCGGCTCCGCACGGTGGCGTCGATCGGCGGAGCGTCGACATCCTGCGCGCTGTCCACGAGTCGATCCGCCGCGGAGAACTGCCCGCGCCGGACGTACACCTCGAGCAGTTCCTGGCGCGCCTTCTCGCCGAGTTCCGGGTCGTCCAGCAGGCGACGGTAGACCTGCGCGGCATCCCACGAATCTCCGCGCCGATCGAGCACCCGCGCCTCGATCAAACGCAGCCGCGGCTCACGCGGAGGACCGGGCTTGCCCGCGATCTCCTCACGAATGAGCTCCAGCGCCTGATCGAGATCGCCCCGCCCGATCGCGTTCCGGATCGCGGCGGAGTCCGGAACCGGAACCGACGATCGCTGATGCCCCGGAATCAACCCGACGGCGGAGTCGGCCGTGGAATCGGCCGTCGCCACCACGGGAGGTTCCGGGGGTGAATCTCCCGACGAAATCGACGAAGATGTCAGGATGAGCGGAAGCGCGAAGACGAAAAGCACCGTTCCCTCCGGGTTCCGGGCGACGATCCGAACCGGTCGGCTTCGGACGCGGCCGGTCGACTTTAGCCAGCGAACGACGGGGACGCGACCATGGACCGCGCGCTGCGGCCGGTTCACCTCGTCGTCGGAGCGCCTGCTCGGAGAACCGACGCCGGGCGCCCGCGGTTCCTTCTCCGGTTTCGACCCCCGGGGCGCCTCGGGTGAGGACGGAGGTCGACCTTGAGCGGTCGCTGGCGGCTCGGGCTCCTGGCCGGAGCCCTGATCGGGGGCCTGGGAGGACTCCTGGAGGCCTTCGGGTCCCCGGTGACGACCCCCTGGAAGTGGGTGCACCTCCCGGCCGCGGACGGCCTTCTGGGCGCCCTGGGAGGCGTTCTCGCGGCCTTCCTGGCGGGCAACGGGCGTCCCGGCCGGATCGCCGGCCTGGCGGCGTTCCCCTGGTTCGCCACGGGACTCGGTCTGTTCGTGAACCGGACCCTGCTCTCCGGCACCCACTTCGCGAGCCCCAAGAGCCTGATCGCCGACGCGATCGCTCTCTTCGTGGCGGGCGCTCTCGCCTTCGGGGTGGCCCGCCTCGTCCGCCGGAGATCTCCCCACCCGCCCGGCTGGGGCGCGACGATCGCCGTCCTGATCGCGCTGGGGCTGGGCACGCAGGCGAGCCGCTGGGCGTTCGACGCGGGCGATCGGGACGACACGCGGCCGGACGTGGTCGTGATCTCGATCGACACCCTGCGCCCGGACGCGCTCTCGACCGGAGGCGAGCCGGAGCCCACTTCTCCCACGCTGGATCGCTGGCTGCGGGAAAGCCGGACGTTCGTCGAGGCGCTCGCGCCGAACCCCGGATCCGCCGCCTCGCACGCGGCGCTGTTCACGTCGCGCTACCCGGTCTCGAACGGCGTGTGGTCGAACTTCACGGTGATGGACACGTCGCTCGTGACGCTCGCGGAGATCCTCCGCGCCGACGGCTACCGCACCGGCGGATTCGCGACGAACACGTTCCTGGGGCGTCGCTACCATTTCGACCAGGGCTTCGACGCGTACGTCGAGTCCGGGCAGGTCGAGCGACTCGAAGAAGGAAGTCCCGCGGCGTTGTGGCGCAGCCTCGGACTCGTGCAGATCGTGGACCGCCTGCGCGGACGCCTCGATTCCGGCTACGATCCGTCGTTCGAGACGGCGCTCGCGTGGCTTCGAGAATCGAACCGGCCCACGTTGTGGTTCGTGCACATCATGGACGTGCACTCCCCCTACGTTCCCGAGGAACCCTGGGGCGAGCGATTCCACGCGGATCGAGGCGTCGATCGCGGCGGAGAGCGCAATCGCTTCGGCTGGCGACCCTCCCTCGAGGCGTACCGCGCGGAAGTCCGGTTCGCGGACAGCAAGATGGAACGTCTTCGGCGGACGATCGACGCCTGTGATCGCGCCGGACGCACGGTCACGCTGCTCACGTCCGATCACGGCGAGAACCTGCTCGATCACGAGCCGAACTTCTCGCACGGACGCACACTGTTCGACTCCACGCTGCGAATCGTCGCGGCGATCCACGCGCCGGGCCTCGGTGTCTCCCCCGGACTCGAGCCGGTGCCTCTCGAGAACGTGGACCTGTTGCCCACACTTTTCGCCGTACTCGGCCGATCCGCGTGGCCGGAATGGGAAGGTCGTTCGTTCCATCCGGTCACCCCGCCCGCGCGGCCGACGATCGCGCAGCTGAACCGGGACTTCGCGTACCGCACGCGCGACGCGAAACTGATCCTGCACGAGGACGGTGCGCGCGAGTTCTACCGGCTCGACGAGGATCCGGGCGAGCGCCGGCCGGCCACCACTCCCCCGCCCGAGTGCGTCGCGCAGGAGGAACTCGTGCGGGCGTGGATCGCGGCCCACGCCACCGAACTCTGGACGGGAGCGAAGTCGGTGACCGCCGACGAGCTGACGCCCGAGCTGCGGGAGAAGCTGGAAGGGCTCGGGTACCTCGACTAGACGCGAGTTCCGCGTGCGATCAGCGGACGCGCACCGCGCGCCGCACGAACGAGACGTCGCCTTCGCCGCGAAGGAAGTACACGCCGGCAGGAACCGGCTGGCCCGAAGCGCCACTGCCGTCCCAGGTCACGCGGTAGCGACCGGATCCCCGGGCCACGGGGGCGAGACGCCGCACGACGCGACCCGCCACGTCGTACACGGTCACGGAGATCTTCGCGCGATCACCGGGCCCTGCGAAGTCGAGCCACTGCGCGTCGCGGGCGGGCTGCGGCGTGACCTGGCCGACTCTCCGCGCCGGGTCCGGATCCGCGCCCAGCGGGGCGTCGACCGGACTCGTGTCCTGGGAGAACAGCAGGACGCGATCTCCGGGAACGGGACCGTAGCTCTGATGCGTCCCGTCGGGCCACTCGAACACGAGACTGTCCACGACGGTGGCGGCGCCCAGGCCGAAGTGCATCTCGAGCGGCGGCTGGAATCCACGCCAGCAGTTCGCGAAGATCCGCCGGTGGACGGCCTGCCCCCCGATCCACGCCGTGGCCTTGGTCCCGACGGGCGTGGTGCCTCCCGTGGCCTCACCGATCCGAACCTCGAGCCAGTGGCCGGCCGGGCCATCGTTCCGGTAGAGAAGCCCGGGCACGCCGGTGGTGAAGAACGCGGGGCCCGCTCCCTCCTGGACGAGCACGTCGAGGTCTCCGTCGCGCTCGATGTCGGCCCACACCGCGCCGTCGGACAGGAAGTTCGTGAACCCCACCGCACCGGCCGCCCCGGCGACCTCGTGGAACGTCGCGCCGTCGTTGCGGAACAGCTGATCCGGTTCGTTCCCCAGGTCCACGGTGCCGCGATTGACCTGATGCAGATCGAGATCGCCGTCGTTGTCGTAGTCCACGAACGTCACGTGCCGCGGATTCGCGGCGACCGGCAGACGAGCGGCCGTCGTCACGTCCGTGAAACCGGTCCCGTCGTTGCGATACAGGCGGGCGCTCGACGGGACGATCGTGAGGCGCTCGAGATTCGATTCCGTCGGATTCGACACGCCCGTCACCGTGTTGATCTTCGCGCTGTAATTGCCGAAGGTGCCGGGCGGCGCCGAGACGTGGACGATCCACGGACCGCCGGGTGACTCGCGCCAGCAGTACAGCCCCTGGTCGACGCCCGGTGTGAACGTCGGCGCGCCGACGTAGGCGTCGGTCAACGTGATGGAGCTGAGCGTGGGATGCACGCCCGTCGGACCGAGGAAGATCCGATCGTTCTGGATGACGTTGCGCCAGCGGAACTGCGCCACCGGATCCTCGGCGGTCTCGAACTGGAAGATGTCCACACCGTCATCGTCGAACCGATGGGTGGCGAACAGCCAGTACTTCGTGTCGTCCGTTCCCCAGGAGTCCCAGACACCGTCGTCGCCCGCCGCGATCACGAGATCCAGATCGGAGTCTCCATCCCAGTCTCCCCAGTCCGCTCCCGAGATGATCGGCAGGCCGGCCGGGATCAGGTCGGTCGTGACGTCGACGAACGCGCCGCCGTCGTTCCGGTACAGCGTCGTGGGGCGCGCGAACTCGTCGCCTCCCACGAGCGCATCGGGGTCGCCGTCGTCGTCCCAGTCCGCGAACAGGACACCGACCGTTCCGAGCTCGTCGGCCGTTCCCCACTCCGCGGCGACGTCCACGAACGTGAGATTGCCGTCGTTGCGGTAGAGCGAGTTCAGACTCGCGGCCAGCGGCGCCTTCGCGTGCCAGAGATCGAGATCGCCGTCGCCGTCGATGTCGGCGGCCGAGAACGCGCGCCCGCGACCGGCTTCGTCGGCCATGCCGCCGGCGCCGGTCACCGCCTCGAAGAGGCCGAAATCGATGCCTCGCCACAGTTCGTTCGGCTCGTCCGCGGAGCCGCTCCCTCCGTCTCCCCCGTGCGAACACACCACGTCGAGCAGACCGTCGTTGTCGAGGTCGCACCACAGCCAGCCATGGCGATCTCCCAGGAACACGACGACCTGCGGGAGCCCCCACACCGAGAAGTGACCGTCTCCGGAGTTCGTGAAGAGGAAGCCGCTGTAGAAGTGGTGGGCATTGAAGAGATCGATGTCGCCGTCGAGATCCATGTCGACGAACTGGGCGCCCCACGTGGGCTGGCTGCCGAACACGCCGGCGGCGCCGGTCACGTCGACGAAATCGGCCCGGGCGGGCGCTCCGATTCCCCACGCCACGGCGAACGCCGACGCGGTCAGGGCGCGGAGCGAGCAATATCGGGGGATGCGGCGTCGGCCGGAAGGCAGCATTCGGGTCCTCGGCGCCGGGGGGCAGGCAACGCCCGACGAGGATAGCGGATTGCGCCGTCCGACGGCAAGGAGGCTCCCGGGGCCGCCAGGTCGGCATCGTGGGGGCCGCAAGCGCGCGCTCGGGCGGCCATCTCTCTAGCCGATGGGCAGATCTTTTTCCAGCACGAGCGCGTTGTGGCGGTCCAGGATCCGGAAGCGGTGGATCCGGTCGACCCGGGTCGGATCCCCGGGGCGGATGATCTCGTTCTCGCGCGGCAGCCCGCTGTCCAGCAGCGTCAACGTGGCCCGGCCGTCGTGGACGGTCGCGGACAGCGAGAGCGCGCCGTCCTCCGAGTTCTCCTCCTCCAGCACCGCGACCATGTTGCGGTAGCACTCCCGGAGCAGGGATCGGAGCACGGTCGCCTCGACGCGCGCCTCCTCCAGTCGCCCGCGAGCGTACGCGCAGAGCGGCGCGAGGCTCGGCGCAACAGCCGGCATCCGGAGCTGACCGACCCGACGGCCGCGATCCGACGTGCAGCGACGTCGCAGATCGTCGTACTGGCGAAGCAGATCGATCGCGCGGGCGAGGTCCTCGCACGAGGCGATCCGCGCATCCAGGCCCTCCATCTGGAGGTGCATGATCCAGTCGGCCGGCGCCGCGTACACCACCGTCGGGATTCCGCGGGCCTGGAGCTCGTCCACGAGCGGCACGACATGATCGGCCGCGCCCTTCAGCCCGGCGAGATCCAGCGCGATCGCATGAAACTGGGCCTCATCCAGAGGATCGGCGAGGTCGACGGGGTCCGGGCACGCCTGCACGACGTTCCAGGGCAGGCTCCAGATCTCGAGGTCTCCCGGCGCGACGCGGGTCGCCGCCGCCACGGTGTCGAAGTGCTTCGCTGCTCGTTCCATGGGTTCCTCCGGCCGCGCTCGGGCTCCGCCCCACGGCTCCTGCCGTTCCCGTCGGCCGCCGAGGCCTCGCCCCTTGAGTGCTCCCGACGCGCGGATTGCCGCGCTTGGCGGCCGGCACCCTTCTCTCGCCGGAGTTTGCGAACCCTGGTCGCCCGAAGTCGGCGCGAGTGCGGTATGCTCGGGGTCAGTCGACCCTCCGGAGGATGCCGAAAAGATGCACCGAACCCACCGATTCGCGATCGCCCTCTCGCTGCTCGCGCCGCTCCTCGCGATCGGCGGAGCGGCTCGTGCCGGCGAGCCGGCCGTGAAGATCAGCTGCTCCCCCGTCGACCCGAACGCGACAGCAGCGGATCTCCCCGAGGACGAGACCCTGAGCTTCTACGTGTTCACCGACGGCGTCGACACGATGGGCGGCGAGTTCGGACTCAAGGTGGACGGCGCCGATTTCGTGCGGTTCGAGCTGCCGAACTCCTTCTGGATGTCGATGCCGAGTCCGGTGGGCGCTCCCGGGACCATTGCCCAGGTCCACGTGGGCGACTGCCCGGAAGGACCGAACTTCTGGGGCACGCTGATCGTCCGCCCGAAGACCCCGGGGGATCGGGTCGTCGTCGACGTCATCGCCTCGACGCGTGCGAACTACGCGCTCTTGCTCGACTGCGCGAACGCGCCGATCGACGGCTTCCGCGCGTTCCCCGCGGTCGCGAACTCCGGCGGCAAGCGCGAGATGCCCCACTGGGTGGAAGGCGAGCCGACCGCGAGCGGAGAACCCGAGGACCCGGCCGTTCCCAAGGGCGAACCGAGCCGCGGCGGGCACTGAGCCGCTCCGGATTCCGCGGCGACCGACGAGCTAGCGAGCGTCGCGCGCGCGGGCCGTGCGGCGGACTTCGAGGTGCTCGGGCACGAGATCGGGATCCGCGAGGGGACGCGCATCGCGCCCCGCGCGTTCCGCGATGATCTGCCCGAGGATCGAGATCGCGATCTCCTCGGTCGTCTCCGCGCCGATGTCCAGACCGATCGGCGAGCGAACACGGCGCAGACGCTCCGGGTCGTAGCCGTCCTGGACCAGACGCGCGAGCAGCACCTTCGCCTTGCGGCGGGAAGCGACCACTCCGCAGTACGCCGGCTCGACGTCCTCGTCCAGGACGTGCCGGAGACACGCCTCGTCCGTCTGGTGACAGCGGGTCACGATGACGACCCAGTCGTCGGCCTCGAGCGGAAAGTCGGTCCCCACGTAGCCGCCCTCGGCGTGCACGATCTCGTCCGCGTCCGGAAAGCGGACGTCGTTCGCAAACTCGCGTCGATCGTCGATCACGGCGACCCGGAAGCCGGCGGTCTTCGCGAGCCGCACGAGCGGCAGCGCCACGTGACCGCCGCCGAACACGACGACCCGAGCGGCGCGGCGGTGCACGTCGAGGAACACCTCGACGTCGCCACCACAGGTCATGCCGGTCGCGTTCTCGCCGGCGGGCAGGAAACGATAGGCCTTGATCGCGGATTCCCCGCGACGGATCGCCTCCTGCGCGTCCTCGATCACGAGCGCCTCGAACGGGCCGCCGCCGAGCGTGAAGTCGATCGCGCCGTCCTCGCGGACGATCATCTTCGTCCCGATCTTCCTCGGCACGGAGCCGTTCGCGGCAACGATCGTGCACACCGCGAGCGCCTCTCCCGACGCCACTCTCTCACTCAGACGCTGGTAGAAATCCAAGACGCATCCCTCGGGAACGTTCCTCGCGGAGTCGAAGCGGCCCGCACCGCGTGACCGGCCACCGGCGGGCGAGCTCGCACTCCTCGCATTATCGGGCCGATGACGATTCGGGGGAAGCCGCGCGGAAGACCTCGCTCGCGAGCGGCAGGCGCGGGTCGGCGGCGCGCGCCCTCTCCCACAGCCGCACCGCCTCCCGCCGATCTCCGCGATCCTCGGCCGCGAAGGCCGCATTGCGCAGCGCCGGCGCGTAGCCGGGCGCCCGCGCGATCGCGCGCCGGAACATCTCCTCCGCCTCGGGCACGCGGCCCGCCCGCGCGAGCCGCGCGCCGAGGTTGTTCAGGGCCTTCGCGTGGTCCGGCGCGAGCCGTACCGCCTCCTGCGTCTCGACGAGCGCGAGGTCGGGGCGCCCCCGATCGTCCAGCGCCTGCGCGAGCGCGAGTCGGGCGACGGTGAGTCCGGGATCGAGTTCGAGCGCCTTCTGGTAGAACGGCTCCGCCTTGTCCGGCCAGTCGCGACGCGCGTAGGAATCGCCGAGCGCGGTCCACGCCGTGGCCGAGCCCGGCTCGACCGCCACCGCGTGCCGCCAGACCGCCTCCTCCGTCCTCCACTCCGAGGCGTACCGCCACGACACCACGAAGCCCGCGAGCACGAGCGCGACGAGGAGCGCGCGCCGGACGTTCCTCCCCTGTCCGGACTCGATCAGCGCGGCCCCGACCACACCCGCCACCCCGAGGGACGGCAGCAGCAGGAAGCGCTCCGCGACCGTCTCGCCGATCGGGACGAAGTGCATCACCGGCGCCAGGGCCACGATCGGCCAGAGCCCCAGGAGCCGCACGGAACGACGACGACGCAGCGCCCAGACACCGCCGACCCAGGCCACGATCGTCACCGCGCCGGCGACCACGCCCGGATCGGACCACGCGCCCGGCGCCCGGGGCATTCGTTCGATCGACAGCGGATGGGGCCACAGAAGCAACCGGAGATGTTCGCCGAGCGCCGCCACGATGAGGGGTCCGCGTGATGCGAGGGTCGGCCCTCCCACCGTCTCCCCGCCCACCGGCCCGAACGCCCCGAGCACGGACCAGCGCAGCGCGAGCACCGCGCCGCTCGCCACGAGCAGCGGCGCGAACGCGAGCGCGACGCGCGCGGGCGACGTCGTGCGCCGCTCGACGAAGGCGACGAGCCCGAGCAGCGGCAGCACCACGAGCGCGTTCTCCTTCGCGAGCGCACCGAGCAGGAGCGCCACTCCGGCCGCCACCGCGCGACCGCGGCCCCCGCTGCGCAGCGTGTCGACCGCCCAGGCGAACGCGAGCAGCGCCCCCAGCGCCGACAGGAGCTCCGAGCGGCCCGTGATCCAGGCCACGGACTCGACGTGCACGGGATGCACCGCGAACAGGAACGCGCCGGCCACCGCGGAGCGCGCGGAGAGCACCCGTCGCAAGGCCTCGTGCGCCGCGAGGCCGAGCGCGAAGGCGAGCACGAGGTTCGTGACGTGGTAGCGCGTGGGCCCCCGGGTCCCGCCGCTCCGATCCAGGCGGTACGTCAGCGAGGTCACCGGGCGATACAGACCGCGCTCGGGCGCCTCGGACGGAAACGCCACGCGGAAGAGGCGCGGCACCCGATCCCAGCCGCCCGCGAGATCGGCGTTGTCCACGACGTACGGATAGTCATCGTAGACGAACTCGCCGCGCAGAGAAGGCATCGCCGCGAGGGCCGCGAGCAGCGCGGCCAGCACGGGCAGACGTCGCCAGCGTCCGCTCACGTCAGACCGTCGCGGGGATCCGGCGTCCGCGCAGCCGCTCGAGGCGGACGATCGCCGCCTCCAGGGTCTCCGGACGCTTGCAGAAGTTGAAGCGGAGTCGCTGCGCGCCGGCATGCCGATCGGTGTAGAAGCTCGACCCCGGGACGCCCGCGACCCCGATCTCCTCCACGAGGTAGCGTGCGAACGCAACGTCGTCCCGGGCGCCGAAGCCCGAGATGTCGGTCATGATGTAGTACGCGCCGCGCGGCCGGAACACGCCGAAGCCCGCTTCGGTGAGCGCGGCCGCGAGAACGTCGCGCTTCACGCGATACGCCTCCGCCATCCCGGCGTAGTAGTCGCGCGGCAGACGCAGGGCGTGAGCTCCGGCCTCCTGCAGCGGGGCCGCGGCGCCGACCGTGGCGAAGTCGTGCACCTTGCGGATCGCGTTCGTCAACTCCTCGCACGCGATCGCCCAGCCGACCCGCCATCCTGTGACGCTGTAAGTCTTCGAGAGCGCGTTGATGGTGACGCAGCGATCCTCCATGCCGGGCAGCGCGCCGAGGGAGACGTGCTCCGCCCCGTCGTAGACGATGTGTTCGTAGATCTCGTCCGTGATCGCGATCACGTCGTGGCGGAGGCAGAGGTCCGCGATCGTCTCCAGCTCCTCGCGTGTGAAGACCTTGCCCGTGGGGTTGTTCGGCGTGTTGAGAATGATCGCGCGCGTCCGCGGGCCGAATGCGGCCGCGAGTTCGCGCTCGTCCAGGCTCCAGTCCGGCTCGCGGAGCTTCACGAAGCGCGGGGTCGCGCCGCAGAGGATCGCGTCCGGTCCGTAGTTCTCGTAGAACGGCTCGAACACGATCACCTCGTCGCCCGGGTCGACGAGCGCGAGCAACGTCGACAGCATCGCCTCGGTCGATCCGCACGTGACGGTGACGTTCCGTTCCGGATCCACGCGGAGGCCGTTCGCCCAGGCAGCCTTCTCCGCGATCGCCTCGCGCAGGTTCGGAGCCCCCCAGGTGATCGCGTACTGGTTCACGTCGGCGCGAATCGCCTCGACGGCGGCTTCCTTCACCGGCTCGGGCGCCGCGAAGTCCGGAAACCCCTGGGCGAGATTCACCGCGTCGTGCTTGCGGGCGAGACGCGTCATCTCCCGGATGACGGACTCGGTGAACTGTTCCGACTTGCGGGAAACCCGACTCATCACCCCTCCGCGCGAGATCGCATCGTCGGCACGGCGCACGATGGTGTCAAGACGCGGCACCGACCCGCATCGGGGAGCGCTCGATCAGCGAATCCGGAGCAGCTTCTCCGAGAAGACCCGATCGCCGGCCCGGAACCGGGCGAAGTAGACGCCTGCCGCCACCGCGTTGCCGGAGCGATCCCGCCCGTCCCAGACCGCCACGTGGGAACCGGCGGGGCGCTCGCCGCGCATCACCGTGGTGACCCGGCGCCCCGTCGCGTCCACGATCTCCAGGGAGACCTGGCTCGTCACGGGGAGATCGTAGCGGAACGTCGCTCGGTCGCGGAACGGATGGGCACCGGTGCGGACGAACCGAATCGCGGTGGACGCGGGCGCCGGGAGCGGCGCGTCGACGGCGCTACCGGTCGTGGTCGCGGCGGTGCTGACGCCCACGGACCAGTTCGGGGCCTCGTCGCGCGAGAACGCGGTCCAGTGGTAGGTCGTGGCCGGCAGCAGCGGCGTGTCCGTGAGCGGAGTGACGGAGTGGTCGACGTCGTCGGCCGCCACGACCACGACGCCCGGCTCGGGTTCACTCCCCACGAGGTACGTCACGCCCTCGGCCGGAGTCCAGGCGATCGGCGCGAGGGAGCGCACGACCAGTGTCCCCGCGCGATCCGAATCGCCGGCGCGGATCCAGGTCAGCGCGGCGGTCGTGTCGCCCGTGGCGACGGCGGCGAACGACGCGGGGTCGGCCGGCGGCCGGCGGTCGAATCCCACGAGCGAGTACTCCTGCGGACCCTGCGGAATCGTGGTGCCGATCACGCGCGCGATCCACCAGCCCGACTCCGGCGACGCCACGACGACCTGCTCGACGTTGTCGAGCCGATTCACGCCCGGAACGGCCGCAGCCGACGGGTTCGCCGGATCGAGCACGAACGGGAGGTGCGTGCCGCTCGCCGGCCCCACGAGCTCGAGATCGAGATCGTTGACGAGCGTCGTGTCCGCGAGCTCGGCCCCGACGGGATCATCCCAGGCGAGCGTGACCTTCAGTTCCGGCGCGCCGGCCGGGATCCAGAACGTCCAGGTGTCGGTGACCCCGTCCGCCACTTCGTCTTCCACCGTGGTCATCGTGCGCAGCGCGTCGATGGTCACGCCGACCTGCACCGCCCCGAGGCCGAACCGGTAATCCGGGCCCGCGATCGCGCGATCGTCGGCGAAGCCGCCGAGCAGGGCCTTCGACGTGGCCGGGCGCGGAACGCCCGGGAACTGCGCATTCCAGTCCTCCAGGATCAGCGCCACGGCGCCCGAGACGACCGGCGTCGCCATGCTCGTGCCGCACGTGGTCCAGTAGGTGCCGCCGACCTGTGTCGACGTGATGCCGAAGTCGCCGCTCGCCTGACAGCCCGGCGCCGCGACGTCGGGCTTCATGCGCCCGTCGTCCGTCGGCCCCCACGACGAGAACGGAGTCATGTGCCCGGCGTCGGACTGATGCGCGCCCACCGTGATGACGTTCTTCGCGGTGCCCGGCGGCGGGATGCATGCGTAGCCGCCGTTCGCGGCGATGCCGCAGTCCGGATCGTCGCGCTCGTTGCCCGCCGCGAACACGACCGGGATCCGTTTGCCGTAGAGTCCGTTCACGATCTGATCGAACTCGGGCGCGCTGCTGCCGTAGTCGCCGTAGAGCGCGCAGTTCGTGGAATCGACCGGGTAGACCCACGAGTTCGTCGTGAGGTCCACGTCCCAGACCGTGATCGCGGTGTCGACCTCGGCGAGGTGGTCGGTCACTCCCCAGCCGACGATCTCCGCGCCGGTGGCCACACCCCGCCACTGGAGGCTTCCCCCTCCCTGGCTCGCGCTCGCCGTGCCGTCGCCGATCGCGGTGCCGGCGACGTGCGTCGCGTGCGGGTGGAGCACCATGCCGGGCTCGCCCACGAACACGCGCCCCGTGAGATCGGGGTGGGATCCATCCGCGAGGCCGGCGTCCCACTGGCCGAGCCGGACCCCGGCGCCGGTGAGGCCGATGTTCTGCGCGGCCTGGACGTCGGCGGAAACGCGCATGTCGTTGTTCGCAAAGTCGTACGTGCGCGAGATCGGCTCGACCCAGCGCACTTCGTCGAGTGCCGCGAGATCGCGGATCACGCGCGCGGGCGCCGACACGTCGAGTACACCGAGGCGCGGGGCCTCCGACTCGATCGTGCCCCCGAAGGCGGCGACCTGCGCGCGCGCCGCCATCCACGGCACGTCGGCGAAGAACTTCACCCGGAAAAAGCGCTCCTCGTCGCCGAGAGCCACCCGCCACAGATCCGGAGCGCAGCGGTCCTCGGGACGGAGATCCCACGCGGTGGTGACGGGCCGACCGGCTCCTCCCGCCGCCCGGTCGGCAACCAGCTCCGAGCGCGGCACGGACGCCAGCCACAGGTCCCCGTCGATCGACCGGAGCAGACGGATGCCCCGCGCCTCGACGGCCGCCCGCTCGCTTCGCGGCACGGCCACCACGGCGTGCAGGACCTCGGCCCGCGAATCGCGAGCCCGTGCGGCCAGAGACGCCTCGACGCGCTCGGCGTCGAGCCGCGGAAGCTCTCGGGTGCGGACGCCGGCCGCGACCGGCGAGGCAAGGGTGACGGCCGCCAGCGCGACGAGAGCCCACGCGCCACGGAGTCCGGGGCGGCAGGAAGGTCGGCACACGCGAGGCCGGTTCAGGCTCGGGCTGGGCAAGGGAAGGTCTCCGCCGGATCCGGGGGCCAGGGAAGCCTCCTCATTCTAGCGAGAAATCCGGCGCATCTCAACGGGGCGAGGAGCGCGGAATCCGATCCCGCAGCGCTCTCGAATCAACAGGAGGCAAGTGCGGCAAGTCTTTCCGAGTTAAGAGGTTCCGACCTTAGGAGTCCTCGGCCCCACGACCTCGCGGCTTCGGGAGCTCGCGCCGGTGAGAAGCCCACGAGGCGCACGATCGCTCGTCGGAGACGACTAGGCCTCGTGTCTCACGAGGAGCACCAGGGTCCGGTCGTCGGTCTCCTCGGGCGGCTCGGCCGCCTCGGCCGCGGCCCGGTCGAGGATCCGACGAGGCAGCTCCGCCGCCGGCCAGCCCTCGTCCTCGACCTCCAGCAGCAGGCGAACGACCCCCTCGACGCCGAGCGGCCCGCCCCAGGGATCGATGCCGTCCGAGAGACCGTCCGTGTACAGAACGAGGCGATCGCCGGGAGCGAGATGCACCATCGCCTGGACGTACGTCGCCTCCCGGAAGACGCCGAGCAGGAGTCCCCCCTCCGACAGCTTCTCCGGCTCGCGGCGGCCGGACCGGACGAGCAGGCCCGGCTCGTGTCCGGCGCTCGAGTACCGGAGCATGCCCGTCTTCGGATCGTAGAAGCCGAGGAAGGCGGTGACGAACCAGTCCGGGTCGAGCTCGTCGTGCAGGGTGCGGTTGAGCTCGACGAAGACGTCGGCGGGTTCGTGGGCGCGTCGCAGTGCCGCTTTCAGCTCCGCGCGGAAGCCCGCCATGATCAGGCCCGCGGGGATCCCGCTGCCGGAAACGTCGGCGATGGCGATCGCCCACCGACCGTCTTCGAGCGGCACGAAGTCGAACCAGTCGCCCCCCACCGCCGACGACGGCAGATTCTGACCGACCATCGTGTGGCCGGCGACGTGCGGGGCCGCCCTCGGCAGCAGCATCGTCTGGATCCGCCGCGCGACCTCGAGCTGCTCCTCGAGCCGACGCATCGCCTTGGCCTCTCCGTGCAGATGCGCGTTCATGATCGAGATCGCGGCGTGGTTCGCGAACGTCTCGAGCAGCCCGAGATCGTGCGCCGTGAACGCGTTCAGCCGATCGCTCTCCAGGTTGAACACACCGATCACGCGATCCTCGTACCGCAGCGGAGTCGCCATCTCCGAGCGCGTCGTATCGCGCGCGGAGACGTAGCGTTCGTCCTGGGTGACGTCGGGCACGATGATTCCGAGGCCGGACTTCGCGACCCAGCCGAGAATGCCGCGCCCCATCTTGAGCCGGGCGTCGTCCACGCGGGCCGTGTCGTAGCCGCGCAGCCGTTCCTTGCGGATCTCGCGCGTGTGCCGATCGATCAGGAACAGCCCGGCCGCATCCGCCTCGATGAGCTGTCCGACGGAGTCGACGATCGCCTCGAGCACGTCGTCGAGGTCGAGATGCGCGCCGATCTTGCCCGCGATGTCCACGAGGTGCGAGAACTCGCGGACTCGACGCTCGCGGTCCGCGAGCAATCGGGCGTGATCGAGCGCGAACGCGAGATGGTCCGTGACCGTGCGAAGCGAGCGCTCCTCCTCGGCCAGCTCGGTGCCGGGATCCTCGAGGTACGACACCTCGAGCACTCCGAACGCCTGCCCCGCCCGCATCAGGGGTGCCGCGATGCGAACCGCGGGCGGCGCGCCGAGCAGATCCGCCGCGGCCTGCGCGCCGGGACCGTCCGGCCCGCGTCGCACGCCCGGTCGCCCCGTCTCCAGCACCATGCGCGCGAGTCGCGACGCCGCCTCGTCCAGCCCCACCGCCTCGGCGGCGCCGCGCGGGCGAGCCCGGGCGAGATCCCGCAGCGCGAGCAGTGCCGCATCCGCACGCATCACGCGCAACGCGAGGTCGAGTGCGAGGTCCGCCAGCTCCACGGGGTCCCGGGTCGGATCGAGGAGTTCCTCGGCCTGCAGCAGGGCCTCGAGCTGCTCGATGCGACGTCGATCCCGCTCGGCCCGCGTGGCCGTCTCATTCATCGAGGAAGATCCGATCGACGCCGTCGAACGGCGGCGAGAACACACTGATCGCCTCGATCGCGCCGCCGAGGACTTCCACCTCGTGCACCGTGCCGCGCGGCACCGCGACGACGAGCCCCGGACGCAGTTCGCGCCACTCCTGATCGAGGCGGATCCGACCGTGGCCGGAGAGGATCACGACCGTCTCGTCGTGGATCCGATGGAAGTGGGCCGGAACGTCGGCGGTGGTCCGCAGGTGGTGGACGCTCGCGGATTCGTGGCGGGCGATCACCTCGGAGACGAGCGCCTCGCTCCGATGGTCCAGGGCTCCCGCGGTCTCGTAGAACGTCGGCGGCGAGACCTCCGGCTTGTGGGGAGCGAACCGCACCGCCACGAGGACGACCGCGGCCGTCGCCAGCGCCCCGGGCGGGATCGGGCCCCTTCCCATCGCCTTCCACCACTCGTTCATCCGCCACCTCCGTGCCCGCATGATAGGCGCGCGCGGCCGGGAAGCGTAGACCGATTCTCCCGCTCCGAGCGGGTCCGCGCTGAGGCCTTCCGTGCGGCCCGGTTCCCTGCTTAGAATCGCGCGGAGGGGCAGACCGCCCCGCGGACCGCGACCGTCGCGACCTCCGAGCCGACCTCTTCGGGCCGAGCCGACCATGAACGCCACCCTGCTCGCCTTCGTGGCCGCGCTCGCCTTTGCGGGCGCCTACCGGCTCTACGGCCGGCACCTCCGCACGCGGGTGCTCGCCGTCCGCGACGACGAGCCGACTCCGGCGCATCGACTCGCGGACGGGGTCGACTACGTCGCCTCCCGCCGCTCCGTCCTCTTCGGACACCACTTCGCCTCCATCGCCGGGCTCGGACCGATTCTCGGCCCCGCCATCGCCGTCATCTGGGGCTGGGTCCCTGCCGTCCTGTGGATCGTGTTCGGCACGATCTTCATCGGCGGCGTGCACGACTTCGCCACGCTCGTGCTGTCCTTGCGAAACGACGGGCGCTCGATCGGCGACGTCGCGAAGGACCTCGTGGGACCGCGCGCCCGCCTCCTCTTCCTCGTGGTCGTGTACTTTCTGATGTCCCTCGCGATGGGCGTGTTCGTGCTCGTCATCGCGACGCTCTTCACCGGCGCCGCGAACGACGGTCGGATCCATCCCGAGTCCCACCCGGAGTCGGTGCTGCCGGTGGCGACCTTGCTCCTGGTGGCGATGGGCATGGGCTGGGCGATGTACCGCCGGCGATGGTCCTTCGCGCTCGTGACCGTGGTCGGGGTCGCGCTGTCGTTCGCCGGACTCGTGTGGGGCTCGCAGCATCCGGTGCTCGGCGTGGATCGCTCGCTCTGGATCTGGATCCTGCTCGCGTACGCGTTCGCGGCCTCCGTGTTGCCGGTGTGGCTGCTGCTCCAGCCGCGCGACTACTTGAACTCCTTCCAGCTGTACGCGGGCATGGCCCTGATGATGGTCGGTCTCGCCGTTTCCCGCCCCGACGTGGTCGCGCCGGCCCTCAACACCACGGCCCCGGACCTGCCGCCGATCTTCCCGTTTCTGTTCATCACGGTCGCGTGCGGCGCGGTGTCGGGTTTCCACTGCCTCGTGTCGTCCGGAACCACCGCGAAGCAGATCTCCTGTGCGCGCGACGCCCAGGCGATCGGCTACGGCGGCATGATCACCGAGGGCATGCTCGCGATCCTCGCGGTGCTCGCGTGCACGGCCGGCCTGTCATCCGCCGAGGAGTGGCATCTGCACTACGCGAGCTGGACCCAGGCCGACGGACTCGGCCCCAAGATCGGCGCCTTCGTGACCGGGGCGGCCCGCTTCCTCGCCGCGCTCGGCCTCCCCGAGCGCGGGTCCGCGGCCTTCGCAGCCGTGGTCGTGGTGTCGTTCGCGTTGACCACCCTCGACTCGGCGACGCGGCTGCTCCGGTACAACATCCAGGAGCTCGGCGGCTCCCTCGGCGTCGCGGCGCTCCGGAACCGCTACGTGGCGAGCCTGATCGCCGCCGGGTCGATCGCGGCGTTCGCGTTCCTGCGCATCGCGGGGAAGCCCGCGGGGATCGTGCTCTGGGAGCTCTTCGGCACCACGAATCAGTTGCTCGGCGCCCTCGCGCTCCTGACGGTCACGGTCTGGCTCGCGCGACAGGGGCGTCCGCTCGGCACCGTCCTGCTCCCGATGCTCTTCATGTTCGCGATGACACTGACGGCGATGGTCGTGAAGATCCGCGAGTTCTACGCCCAGCAGGCGTGGCCGGTCTTCGGGTTCGGATTGCTCCTGCTCCTGCTGGCGACGTGGCTCGCGATCGAAGGAGCGATCGCGCTGCGGCGCGCCCCGGAAGCGGCGCGAGCTCAGGCGGCGGCGTCGCCGGGCGCCTGATCGTCCGGGGGAACGTCCTTTCGCCGGTGTCGACGCGACATCCAACCGCCGAGACGGCGCCGGGCGACGCGTTCGATCACCGCGCACAGGCCACCGACTCCCGCTCCGAGGGCAGCTCCCGCCAGCACGTCGAGCGGATAGTGCACACCGACGTAAACGCGCGAGTACGAGATCAGGACGGGCAAGACAAGGATCCACGCGAGCCGTCGGAAGCGGAGGGCGAGGAACGTGCCCGCCGCGAACGTGTTCGCCGCGTGGGACGACGGGAAGGACCACCCGTGCGCCCCGTTCAACACGCGCGCCGCCTCGATCACGTGGAACGGACGCTCCCGGTGGAACAGCGGCTTGAGCGTCCCCGAGGAGAGCTGATCGGCGAGGACCACCGCCACGATCGCGAACAGGATCGCGAGGCGCGTGTCCGTCTTGCCGCGCGCGAGCACCACGAGCAGGATCAGGATCACCGGCACACGCCAGTGATCGAAGTCCGTGATGAACGGCATGAACCAGTCGAGGAAGCCGTTCACCCAGTGCCCGTTGATGAGCAGGAAGACTTTCTCGTCCCAGGCGGTCAGTGCGTTCAGCGGAAGTCCTTTCCCTGGCGCCCCGGGGCGAGCGGGCGCGGCGCCCGCCCTGATACGACGAAGCCGCCCCGCCGGTTGCGCGGCGAAGCGGCCTCGAACGGGTACTCGATCGTCACGCCGGGCTGCCGGCGCCCTTGCGCTCGCGGAGCTTCTTCGTCAGCAACGGCACGATCTGCAGCGCATCGCCCACGAAACCCCAGTTCGCGATCTTGAAGATCGGCGCCGCGGCATCCTTGTTGATCGCCACGATCGTCTCCGAGGTCTTCATGCCCGCGAGGTGCTGGATCGCGCCGGAGATGCCGATGGCGATGTAGAGC
>JAGQIB010000088.1 GCA_020431545.1 Gemmatimonadota bacterium | reverse complement strand
CCGCCCACGAGGCCGTCGCCGCGGCTCTCGATGCCGACGCCCGCGCGAGCTTGAGCTTCCACCCGCGACGTTCGCTCTGGCCCAGCCACAGCGCGGCCGCGGCCGCGAGGCCGAACCCGCCGACGCCGACGAGCCAGGTCCGCGGGGCGGTCCAGTCCGCTCCGACCCCGAGCAACGTGAGGCCGACGGCCGCGAGAGCCGGAGCCAGGGATACGATCAGGCGGTGCGGGCGCATGCCCCTCCTCCGGTGTTGTCGAGCAGGGCGCGCGGGTCGGCCACCACGCGGGGAACGTCGAGCACCCGGACGAGCTCTCCCTCGACCCGGACGAGCTCCAGGACCTCCGTCTCCCCCGGAACCGACTCCCGCTCCAGCGGCTCCCAGGTCCGCACGATCTGCCCGGGCGAGTCGACACGCAGGGCGAACGGACCGGGCCAGCGGAGCACGAGCAGTCTGCACCTCTGGTCGGGAGCCGAGCCGCAGTCCTTGAGGTCCTCGGCCAGCCGGAGAACGGGGAGCGTCCGGCCCCGCCAAGAAGTCACGCCCAGGACCCGCCGCGCCGTGCCCGGGACGGGGGTCACCGAGCTCGCCGTGGTGACCTCCAGGACGGCGTCCACGTCCACGGCCCAGTCCGTGTCCCCGACCCGGAAGGTCACGAGGGCGTTCAAGACGTCGCCTCCAGTCGCGCCTCGCGCTGACGCAGGCGGGACGGCGGATCCAGGACGAGGACGATCCGACCGTCGCCGAGCTCGGTGCTCCCGGCGATGCCCGGCACCGGCGGCAGCACCCCCGAGAGCGGACGAACCACGATCTCGCGCCGCGCTCCGAGCTCGTCGACCAGCAGTACCGTGCTCGAGGCGCCGTCATTCACGGTCACGCTCGGGAGGTGGGAGCGCTTGCGATCGACGAGGCCGAGTCCGTACGCCTCCCCCAGGTCCACCACCGGAACGCCCCGGGATCCACGCACGAACAGCTCGCGACCGCCGATCGTCTCGAACGCGTGGGGGTCCAGGCGCGCGACCTCCGACACGTGGTTCAGCGGGAGGAAGAAGCGGTGCTCGCGCACGCGCACCTCGAGCGCATGCACGACGGCGAGCGACACGGGCAGTCGCAGACGGAACGTCGTGCCGGCGGCGCCGGTGTCGACCTCCACTCGTCCTCCGAGCGACTCCACCGCGTCGCGCACGGCGTCGAGTCCCACGCCGCGGCCGGAGATCTCGGTCGTCTCGTCGCGCACCGAGAATCCCGGCTGGAACACGATGCCGAGCAGCTCCGTCCGCGACGGCATGTGGTCCGGGGCGAGCAAGCCTCGGCGCAGCGCCTTGTCCCGGATGCGATCCAGGTCGAGCCCCGCGCCGTCGTCCGCGACCTCGACCCGGGTCCACGCTCCGTCGGCTTCCGCCGAGACCCGCACCGTGCCGATCGCGGGCTTGCCCGCGGCTTCGCGCGTGGCCGGATCCTCGAGACCGTGATCGATCGCATTGCGGAGCAGGTGCACGAGCGGCTCCGCGAGCGAATCGAGCACGCCCTTGTCGATCTCCACTCGCTCCCCTTCGGTCACGAGCCGGGCTTCTCGCCCGACGACGCGACAGGTCTCCCGCGTCGTGCGTTCGAGCTTCTGGAACAGCGAGTCGAACGTGACCATCCGGACGCCGAGAATCCCCTCCTGAAGGGAGCGCAGCTTCCGGTCCAGGTGGCGGAGCGATTGCTTCGCATGGGTTCGCGTCATCCGATCGGGCGCCTGGCGGATCAGGCTTTCCGCCGTGGATTGCAACGCGAGCTTCGCCTGCACGAGATCGCCGAGCTCGCCGAGCAATCGGTCCACCCGATCCACCGGGACGCGCAGCATCGCGTTGCGGACCGGGCGTGCGCCCTCGGGGACGGCCGGCGAGTCCTTCGCCGGCGGAGGCGACGTCGCTTCGCGCGGAGCTTCCGAAGAGGTTCCCGGCGTCGCGCCGGCGATCTCCGCGGCGGCCGCGGCGAGGATGCCGTCCTCGTCCGTGGTGACTTCCACTCCGAGCGGCCCGACCCGCTTCAGCAGGCCGAACAGCGGGTCCGCGCTCGACGCCAGGATGCGCAGGCGGAACCGGGCGGCGTCCGGATCGGCCGCGTCGGTGAGCGTCGCGTGGACGCGTCCCCATTTCTCGACCAGCTCGACGAGATCGTTGCGACCGCGATCGTAGCCCGCGTCGTCGAACGACGTCTCGAGCAGCGCGATCGTCCGGCCGCCGGTCCCGGCGATCCGGAGCTCCTCGAGCTCTTCCATCGTGATGGCGGCGAGCGCCTCGCGGAGCGGCGCGCCCGTTTCGGGCGTCCGGGCACGGCGCTCCCCGTCGAGGCGCGTCAGCCAGGTGTCGGTCGACGCGTCGGGATCGGCGTCGGTGCCGGTGGCGTGGCCGAGCAGCCGCCAGAGGAGCTCGTGTCCTTCGTAGAGCCGATCGCAGACACCCGAGTCGAGCGCCAGGCGCTCCTCGCGCAGATCCTCCAGCACGTTCTCCATCGCGTGCGCGACCTGCGACATCCGGTCGAAACCGAACATGCCGGAGACGCCCTTGAGTGAGTGGGTCGTGCGGAACACGCGGTCGATGGCTTCGGCGAGTCGGTCGGTCTCGCTGCCCGGTTCCTTCGCGCCGGCCGCGAGGTCGTCGAGGTCGCGCTGGAGACTCGCGAGGGTGTCCTCGGTCTCCGCCAGGAAATCCGACTTCAGCTGCTCGAAGGAATCCAAGAGCGCCCTCCTCCCCGGGAGAATCGGCAAGAAGGAGGAGGTGATGAAGCGGGCGCCCCAAAGAACGAGCCCCGACCGCAGGGCCGGGGCTCGAGGTCGATCAGACGTCGGGGGAGTCGCGCTAGACCGGCGTGCTCGCCCCGTGCGTCAGGATGTAGCGGTTGATCGCGTCCCGGGTCTCGTCCGCGAGCTCGAGGAACGCGCACGCGATCTCGTAGGCCTCCACCGCGGGATCCGGAGCCTCGGGCAGCGTCCGGACCACGATCGCCTCGGTCTCGAGGCGCACGGGCTCCTCCTCGGCCGTCGGCGCGGGAATCACCATTGCGAGCGACAGCTTCGTCAGCGGCTCGATGAATCGCGGGACCTGGACGTACACGCCGCCCGAGCCGATGTTGAGCGTCTCGACCGAGAGCGCCCCCTCCGGACCGTGCGCCAGGTCGACCCGCAGCCGTGCGTCGGCGCGGGGTGTCCGGCGGCGGTCGTCTCGCTCGCTCATCGCATCCTCGCTGGTTGTCGAACCCGGAGAGTACTACTTCTTCTTCTTGTGGCGATTCTTGCGAAGACGCTTCTTGCGCTTGTGCGTGGCGATCTTCGCTCGCTTTCTCTTCTTCCCACTCGGCATGTACGCCTTGCTCCTTGATCTCGGGATGAGGACTCGGGTCGGGCCCGGCCGGTGCCTGGCGCCCGCTAGGACGCGTCCGTCGGAGTTCCGGCCGGTTCCCCGTCGATCGCGGGGTTCGAGTCCTCCACCACCTTTTTGAGTTCTTTGGACACCTTGAAGTACGGCACGAGCTTCTCGGGAACCTCCACGGTGGCTCCGGTGCGCGGATTCCTCGCGACCCGGGCCCGCCGGGATTTGACCTTGAAGCTTCCGAAACCCCGGATCTCGATGTGCGACCCGGCGGCGAGAGCCTCGCTGACGGCGTCGATGAACCGATCCACCACGATCGCCACGTCCCGTTTCGTCAGGCCCGTGGCCGCGGTCACGTGATCGACCAGATCCGCTTTCGTCATTCGGGGCACTCCCTTCGCGCGGCGGGTCCGGACTGCGGCCCGCGCTCTCCCGCTTCGAGCCTCGCCGCGCCGGAGCGCGCCGAATCCGGGCCACCGCGCGATATCCGGAGACCGGGACTCTCGAGAGCAGGTACGACCGCCAAGCCGGAAACCGGACCCGTCCAGGCAACGTCGGGCGACGCTACCAGAGCCCGAGGACGTGTGTCAAAGGTTTCTGCCCCAAGCTCTTAGGCCGATTCGGGCTCCGGCGCGAACGGGAAGCGGCCGTCGCAGATCCAGGCCACGGGGCCGGCGAGCCTCGGCTCGGTCGTGTCCGTGAGATCCACCGAGAGGGTCGAGCCGCTCCGCACCCGCAGGTCCACTCGATCGCCCGCCCAGCCGCGCGCACGAGCGAGCGTGGCGACGACCGTGGAACCGCTCCCGCAGGCCCAGGTCTCTCCCTCGACCCCTCTCTCGTACGTGCGGATCGCGAGCGTGCCCGGTCCGAGCCGCTGCACGAAGGACACGTTCGTGCCGCCCGGTCCGAACGCCGGATGGGACCGCACGCGGGCGCCGAGCGTCTCCACGGGAATCGACGTCACGTCTTCCACCCAGACCGCCGCATGCGGCACCCCGATGTCGCCCCAGTCCACGTCCAGCGGGCGGCCGTCGATCTCGAGCGGTACGGCGCGCCGGATCTCGCGCACGGGCGGCATCCCCACCGATCCCGCATCCGGTCCGAGCATCCGTCCGCGATGCGTGCCCGAGTCGCTCGCGAACGTGTACTCGGGTCCCGGCAGTCCGATCGCCTCCGCGAAGCGAGGAATGCAGCGCGCGCCGTTTCCGCAGAGCGCGTACTCGCTGCCGTCGGGATTGAAGAAGCGGACGCGGAAGTCCGCGCGCGCCGACTCCTCCAGGAGGATCGTCGCGTCGGCGCCCACGCCGAACCGACGGTCGCAGATCGCGCGCGCGAACGTCGCCTCGTGGGCGCGGAGAGAACCCGCGCGATGATCCACGAGGATCATGTCGTTGCCGGCGCCGGACATCTTCACGAACGGCACGATCACGGCGCCTTCTCCTCGTTCGTCGCCGCGGAGTCGGCCGGGGCCGACGTTGCGCTCGAGTCGACCGGCCACGGAGCCAGCCCCACGAGATCGAAGCGCAGTCCCTCGGCCACGGAGCGGAAACGCAAGGAGACGGGACTCTCCAGCGGCACGGACGGCTCCTCCGCCCGCCACGACGAATCGCCGTCCACGTCGACGAACGCGCCCACGCGGTAGTCGACGCCGGTCGGTACCGAGAGCGAGAACGGTCCGCCCGCAAGCGGCCCCGTCCGGCGTTCCGTTCGCGCGAGCCAGTCCGCGGAGGCGGAGTCCGCGGACGCGAACGGCGTCGCCACCACCCACGCCGTGCGCGCGGAGTCCACGGCCACTTCGCCCTGAATCGTCCCGAGCGAGTCGAGCGTGCCCACCAGGAAGTCGGCGATTCGAACTTCGCGGACATCGTCCGGGAACGTCACCGTGTCCGGGGCATCGACCTCCGCGCCGCCGCGCCCCGTTCCCCGGAGCGAGCCGTCGGAGTCGATGACTCCCGTCACGGTCCACGTGCGTTCGAGAGCGAGACCGGACAGCCGGAAGTCCTCGCCCGACTTCGTCTCGGCGATGGCCACCGGCCAGCGCTCGCCCTCGGGCGCGGAGTCCTGCGTCGTCCAGGCGAACACGAGGAACCGCTTGGAGGCGTCGAGCTCCTTGCCGGCCCAGGCCCGCCCCGTCACGACACCGCTGTCCGGATGCGCGCGGCGCGTGAAGACGGTCTGGAACGACTCGCCCATCGCGAGCCCGTGCGAATCGCGGGCGCTGCCTTCGATGCGGATCAACGTCGGGCGGTCCGCCGACCAGCCGCCCGCCGGCACGAGACTCAACGTGTCGCCGCGCCAGTCGACGTCCCGGAAATCGACCGGCGGAAAGATCCGGAGCGACCGCAGGACGCTCCGGCGATCGACCCGCTCCGAGAACGCCACGACGAACGCGGAGTCGGCGGCCACGCCGGCGGCCCCCGGCCCCGGGGACACGCTCTCGAGGACCACGCGCGGGGGATCGTCGTCGATCTCGCCGCCGGGCGGCGCGCCCATCTTCGCGCAGGCGGCGAGAAGGCCGCCGGTCGCGAGGACGGCGGCGACGGTCCGGGCCTGCCGAGACACGGAGCCGCGGATCACAGAATGTACTGGCGAACGTCGCGGTCCCGGAGCACCGGGCCGAGCCGTTCGCGCACGAGTTCGCCGTCGACCCGCAGCGTCTTCTCCGGGTAGGCGTCGGGCACGTCGAACAGATAGGGCTCGAGCAACGTCGCGAGCACCGTCTGCAGGCGACGCGCCCCGATGTCCTCCGCGGCTTCGTTCGCCTCGCAGGCGACGCGAGCGAGTTCCGCCACGGCATCCTCCGTGAACGACAGCGCGACAGCGTCGGCGGCGAACATCGCCTCGTACTGACGGAGCAGCGCGTTCTCCGGCTCGGTGAGAATGCGGACGAAGTCCTCCTCGCCGAGCGACGACAGCTCCACGCGGATCGGGAAGCGACCCTGCAGCTCCGGGATGAGGTCGCTCGGGCTCGTGCCGTGGAACGCGCCGGCGGCCACGAACAGGATGTGATCCGTCCGGATCACGCCGTGCTTCGTGGTGACGTTGCTTCCCTCCACGATCGGCAGCAGGTCGCGCTGGACGCCCTCGCGCGACACGTCGGGTCCCTGCTTGGACTGGCCCGCCACGACCTTGTCGATCTCGTCGATGAACACGATGCCGGAGGACTCGGCCCGCTCGCGCGCGATCTGACGGACCTTCTCGTCGTCGAGGAGCGCTTCCATCTCCTCCTCCTCGAGCAGGCGCCGCGCCTCGGCCACGGTCACCCGGCGGCGGGACTTGCGGCGGCCGAACGCCATGTCCTGGAGATTCACGCCCATCTGCTCCATCCCCTGCGGACCGAACAGATCGATCGTGCCGCTCCGCGGACTCGAGACCTCGACGTCGACCTCGCGATCGTCGAGACCACCCTCGCGCAGCCGCACGCGCAATTTGTCGCGGCTCTCCTCCCGCCGACGTTCCTCCTCGCGCTCCGCGTCCGTCTTCTCGCCGGCGACGCGACGCGTGGGCGGCGGCGGGAACAGCAGGTCGAGCACGCGCTCGGCCGCGCGTTCCCGCGCCTTGTCGGCGTTCTGCTCGCGGAACTCGTTGCGCACGAGATCGATCGCGGTCTCCATGAGGTCGCGCACCATCGACTCCACGTCGCGGCCGACGTAGCCGACCTCCGTGAACTTGGACGCCTCGACCTTCACGAACGGCGCCGCCGCCAGTCGGGCGAGGCGGCGCGCGATCTCCGTCTTGCCCACCCCCGTCGGTCCGACCAGGATGATGTTCGTGGGACTGATCTCGGGCCGGAGCGTCTCCTCCACGTGCTGGCGACGCCAGCGGTTGCGGAGCGCGATCGCCACCGCGCGCTTCGCGGCGGCCTGTCCCACGATGTAGCGGTCCAGCTCGCGCACGATCTCGTGCGGCGTGAGCGCGGCGTCGGCCGGCGCCGGCAATCGATTCGTCACAGCGTGAGCACCTCGATGGAGTCGTTCGTGTAGACACAGATGTCCGCGGCGATCTTCAGCGACTCGCGCACGATCCGTTCCGGATCGTCCCAGCCTGCCGCGAGGAACGCACGGGCGGCGGAGCGCGCGAAGTGCCCGCCGGATCCGATCGCGGCGACGTCGTCGTCCGGCTCCAGGACGTCGCCATTGCCGGACAGGAGGAGCGTGTGTTCCGCGTCCATCACGGCGAGCATCGCCTCGAGCCGCCGGAGGGCGCGGTCCGTGCGCCAGTCCTTCGCGAGCTCCACGGCGGCCCGCCTTGTCTTGCCCTTGAACTCGGCGAGTCGCTTCTCGAACCGGTCGAACAGCGCGAAGCTGTCCGCCGCCGAGCCGGCGAATCCGCACAGGATCCCGTACGACTCCAGTCGTCGGACCTTCACGGCGCGACTCTTCACGACCGCGTCACCGAGAGTGACCTGGCCGTCGCCGCCGAGTGCGACCTTCCCGCCGGCGCGAACCCCGAGAATCGTGGTGGAATGGAAAGTCAATCCGGTCTCTCCCCTCCGGCCCGCGGGTGCGCGCGCTCGTAGGCCTCGCGCAGGCGGCTCCGGGTGACGTGCGTGTAGACGGCGGTCGTGGACAATCGCGCGTGACCGAGCAGTTCCTGCACGGCCCGCAGGTCCGCGCCTCCATCGAGCAGATGCGTGGCGAAGCTGTGACGCAACGTGTGCGGCGATCCACCGCCTCTTTCACCCGTGCGCGGCAGCCACCGATTCACGATGCGGCGCAGCGTGCGGAGACTGAGCGCGGCGCCCCGGTCATTCGCGAACACCGGAGCGCGGCCCGAGGGTCCCGGACCCGGCTCGAGACGTCGCTCGGCGAGCAGATCCGTGATGGCGTCCAGCGCGTCGCCCGTGAGGGGAACCACGCGCTCGCGCCCGCCCTTCCCGCGCACCCGGACCGCGCGGTGCCAGCGGTCGACGTCCTCGGCGCGGAGCCCTCCTGCCTCGGAGACTCGCAGGCCGGACCCGTACAGAAGCTCGAGGAGTGCCCGGTCGCGGAGCGGGACGTCGGGTTCGCCCAGGCGCTCCAGGATCGGCAGCAGTCGTTCCTCCGGCACGGAGCGTGGGAGGCGGCGCTGGCGGACCTTCTCCGGCACCGAGATCTCGGGCTCCTCCCGGATCTCGCCGGCCGCGCGCGCCCAGCGGAGGAAACGTCGCAGGCCGGACGCGATGCGGGCCACGGTGCGTGGTCCGGCCCCCGCGGTCCGGCGAGACGCGAGGTAACCCGCCACGAGCGGACGCCCCGGGCTCTCCGGGAGGCGCCCCGGCTTCCCGGTGCGCTCGCCGGTCCAGCGGAGGAAGTCCGCCGCGTCGCGGCGGTACAACGCCACGGTCGACGGCGCGAGCCCGCGATCGAGCTCCAGATGGCCGGCGTACCGGTCGAGCAACTTCTCCGGGCCTTCCCGAACGGGCATCAGATCCTCCGGCGGAGCGCCGCGAGCATAGCGCGTGCGCTCCGCTCCGTCAGCGCGTTCCGGTCGAAAGTGGATCGCGGTCTTCCGGGCCCCCCGCCGGGGGATCCGCGGCCGGCGCGGGCGCCGCGGGATCTTCCAGCCAGCGGGTCAGCGACTCGCGAGCCCGCGACACGAACGCCTCGTTCCGTTCCCGGCCCTTCCGCCGGCGATCCTCGAGCGCCGGGAACAGCCCGAAGTTCACGTTCGTGGGCCGGTACTCCTTTCCTTCGTAGGCGGACACGAAGCGAAGGAGCGCGCCGAGCGCCGTGTCCGGCGGCGGCACCGTCGACGTTTCCCCGCGCAGCCGCTCGGCCAGGAAGCGGGCCGCGAGCATCCCCGTGGCGATCGCCTCGACGTAGCCCTCGAGTCCCGTGATCTGTCCCGCGAGCGCGAGCCGCGGCTCCTTCCGCACGGCGAGGAAAGCGTCGAGAATGCGCGGCGAATCGAGGTACGTGTTCCGGTGAACCCGGCCGAGGCGATAGAACTCCGCGTGCTCGAGCCCCGGGATCATGCGCAGCACCCGCGTTTGATCGCCGTGGCGAAGACGGTTCTGGAAGCCGACGAGGTTGTAGGCCGTGGCCTCCCGGTTCTCCGGCCGCAGCTGCACGACCGCGTACGGTCGACGTCCCGTGCGCGGATCGATGAGACCGATCGGCCGCATCGGGCCGAACGCGAGGGTGCGCGGACCGCGCCGGGCGAGATCGTCGACCGGCATGCACGATTCGAAGAACGTCGCCTTCTCGAACTCGTGAAGCGGATACTGCTCGGCGTCCAGCAATGCCTGCACGAACGCCTCGTACTCCTCGCGCGTGAACGGGCAGTTCAGGTAGTGCCCGTCCCCCGCGTCGCGTCGGTTCGCCGCGAAAACCCGCTCGTGATCGATGGACTCGGCCGAAACGATGGGTGCCGTGGAGTCGTAGAAGTACATCCGGTCCAGACCGAGGAACTCGGTCAGCGCCCGGGCGAACGGCTCCGACGTGAGCGGCCCGGTCGCGAGAATGGCGGGACCGTCCGGAAGGCTCGTGACCTCGCCGCGCTCGACCCGGATGCCCGGAGTCGCCGCGACGCGCGCCGTGACCGCCTCGGCGAAACGGTCCCGATCGATCGCCAGGGCCGTGCCCGCCTCCACGCGGCACTCCTCACCGATCGGGATGAGGAGGCACCCGAGCCGCTTCATCTCCTCCTTGAGGAGGCCGGAAGCATGCGTGGGCGACATCGACTTGAACGAGTTCGAGCAGACGACCTCGGCGAGACGATCGCTGCGGTGGGCCTCGGTGGGAACCACCGGGCGCATTTCGCGGAGCGTGACTTCGAAGCCACGTGCCGCGAGCTGCAGTGCCGCCTCGGAGCCGGCGAGGCCGCCTCCGACCACCGTGATGCGCGTCACGACGCCTCCGGGAAACGGTGCGAGAGGCGAGGATACGGGGTCGCGGGGAGCGCGGCCAGGGGAACCCCGGCCGCCGGGCCGATCAGGCGGCCTTGCGCTTGGACTTCGCCTTGCTCTTCGCCTTGGTCTTGCGCTTGGCCTTGGCCTTGGACTTCGCCTTGGCCTTCGCCTTGGCCTTGGTCTTGCCCTTGCCGCTCGGCGCGGCGCCGCGGCGAGCCTCCAGGAGCTCGAGCGCGCGCTCCAGCGTGAGCGTCTGCGGATCCGTGATGTCGCGCGGCAGCGAAGCGTTCACGTCGCCGTCCGTGACGTACGGACCGTAGCGACCTGAGAGGAGCTTGATCTCCTTCCCGCCGAGCTGCTCGACGTTCTCGAAGACCTTGAGCGGCGTGGACTGGCGACGGAACGAGCGACCCTTCTTCTCCTGCGCGAGCAGCTCGAGGGCCCGGGGCAGCTCCACGGTGAGCACGTCGTCGTCCGCGGTGAGCGAGCGCGTGTCGTCGCCCCGCTTGATGTACGGTCCGAAGCGCCCGTTGTGCGCCACGACGTCGACGCCGGCGTCGTCCTGCCCGAGCACGCGCGGGAGCGAGAGAAGCTGGAGCGCCTGATCGAGCGTGAGCGTCTCCAGCGTCATCGGCGCGATCAACGAGGCCGTCTTCGGCCGGTTCTTCTTGTCGTCGGGATCCAGCTCGCCGAGCTGGACGTACGGTCCGAACCGCCCGGACTTCGCATAGATCTGCTTGCCGGACTCGGGGTCCGTCCCGAGCGGCTCGTCCGCGCGCTTCGCCTGCGAGAGCAGGGCCTCCGCCTTCGCGGGGTCGAGCTCGTCCGGGCAGATTCCCTCCGGCAACGACGCCGTTTCCTCGCCGCGCTGCAGGTACGGCCCGTAGCGCCCCACCCGCACGACGAGCTCTCCCGTGCGCCCGTTGTTCGGGACCGGGATCGTGCAGATGTCGCGCGGATCGATCTCCTCGGCCTTGCGCTCCACGAGCGGCCGCAGCCCCGGATGACCGTTTCCGAAGTAGAACTCCTTCAGGTACGGCAGCGACTCGAGCTCGCCGCGGGAGATCTCGTCCAGACGATCCTCCATGCTCGCGGTGAAACCGACGTCGATGAGCGTCTTCAGGTGCTCGCGCATCAGCCGCACCACGGCGAACGCGGTGAACGTCGGCACCAGGGCCGAGCCCTTCCGGAACACGTAGTTGCGCCGCAGGATCGTGTCGATGATCGACGCGTAGGTGCTCGGCCGACCGATCCCGGACTCCTCGAGCAGCTTCACGAGCGACGCCTCGGTCAGGCGGGCGGGCGGCGTGGTCACGTGCTGCTCCGCCGCGAGCGATTTCGCGTCGACCGGATCGCCCTCGCGGACCGGGGGCAGCAGCGTCTCCTGGTCCGCGAGCGCCGCCTCGGGATTGTCCGAACCTTCCACGTACGCGCGCAGGAAGCCCGGGAAGTCGATCGTGCTCCCGCTCGCCTGGAAGAGGTACTTCTTGCCCTCGGCTTCCGCCTCGACCTGAACCGTCATCCGGCGGCCGGCGGCATCCGTCATCTGGGACGCCATCGTGCGCTTCCAGATCAGCTCGTAGACCTTCGCGGCGTCGTCGCCGAACTTCGCACGTACCTCGTCGACCGAGCGGATCTTCTCGCCGGCCGGCCGAATCGCCTCGTGCGCTTCCTGCGCGTTCTTGACCTTGCTCCGGTACTCGCGCGGGGAGTCCGGCAGGAACTCCTTGCCGTAGCTGGAGAGCACCTCGGAGCGGATCATCTGCACGGCCTCGGCCGACAGCGTCACCGAGTCCGTTCGCATGTAGGTGATGTAGCCGTTCTCGTAGAGGAGCTGGGCCGCGCGCATCGTGCGCTTCGCATCGAAGCGCAACTTGCGATTGCCCTCCTGCTGCAGCGTCGACGTGGCGAACGGCGCGGCCGGCGAGCGCTTGAACGGCTTCTCCTCCACCGAGACGACCCGGAAGTCCGCGCCGGCGAGCAGGGCCGCGAGGCGGCCCGATTCGTCGGCGTCCACGTGAACCACGTCCTCGCGGTTCAGCTTGCCGGTCTCGGGGTCGAAGTCCTTGCCCAGCGCGAGACGCCGACCGTCGATCGACGTGAGGCGCGCCGCGAACTCCTGCTTCTCGCGCGTGGCGAACGTGGCGGCGAGATCCCAGTACTCCGACGGGCGGAAACGGATCCGCTCCTCTTCCCGCTCCACGATCAACCGGACGGCCACGCTCTGCACGCGGCCGGCCGACAGCCGGGGCGCGACCTTCCGCCACAGGATCGGCGAGATCTCGTAGCCGTACAGGCGATCGATGATCCGTCGCGTCTCCTGCGCGGAAACGAGGTTCATGTCCACGTCGCGCGTATGATCGAGCGAGTCGAGGATGGCGCTCTTCGTGATCTCGTGGAACACCATCCGCTGGACGGGCACCTTCGGGGCGAGCACCTCCAGGAGGTGCCAGCTGATGGCCTCTCCCTCGCGGTCTTCGTCGGTCGCGAGGAAGATCCGGTCCACCTCGGAGGCGAGCTTTTTCAGACGCTTGATGGTGTCCGACTTGCCGGGCTGGACGATGTAGAGCGGCTCGAAGTCGTGCTCGACGTCGACTCCCATGCGGGCCCAGGGGGTCTTCTTGTACTTCGCGGGGATCTCCGCCGCCTTCGCCGGGAGGTCCCGGACGTGACCGACGCTCGACTCCACGACGTAGTCGGAGCCCAGGTAGCGTCCGAGCGTCTTCGCCTTGGTCGGCGACTCGACGATCACGAGCGTCTTCGGCATCGATCCCTCCCTACCCGTCCGGGCCTCGCCCGCCTCGATCGCCGGAAGCGCCGGGGGGCGGAGCGCGGCAAGCTACCATCCGTTCCTCGGAACGGGCAACCCTGCCTCCGCGCCTCGGGCCCGATCGCAGGGCGGCCGCCCGACCTGCCCGGCTCATCGGTCCCGCGATTCGCGGATCTTAGGGTCGTTTTGCGCCACCTGACCGAAAACGGCCAGAAAGTGCTGGAAACCGGCCGCGGGGACGAGAGAGGTCTCCCCGCGGGCGACTCCGTCAGCCGCGAATCAGACGTTCCGGCCGTGGCACTTCTTGTACTTCTTGCCACTGCCGCAGGGGCAGGGATCGTTG
>JAGQIB010000087.1 GCA_020431545.1 Gemmatimonadota bacterium | reverse complement strand
TGTGGGCGTGCTGCAGCAGGTACGGACTCGTCTCGCGCGCGAGACGATTCCCGGCTCCCGGCGAAGTCTTCATGGCAGGATCCTCGCTCGCGGAGGTGGAGCCCGCGACGCCGACGAGAGTCGCCCCGATCCACGTGGCCGCGAGCGCGAACGCGCGGGCGAAGCCGATCGAGTGCAGGGTCGTCACGCGGAGTCCCGGTTCGGAAGAGCGTCGACGCTAGCGGATTCGGCGCGACGCCGCAACCGCGGCCCGGCCGGACGGGCCGCCCGCCGACACCGAAAGGGGTCTAGGACGCGGGCGCGAACCGCACGGAGTAGACCGGCGGGAAGTTCTGCCCGACCGTCTCCCACGACCGTCCGCGGTTCTCCGAGAAGTACAGGTTTCCGGTCGTGGTCCCGAATGCGAGCGTTCCGTGCGACTTGTCCAGCGCGTGACGGAAGACGACGTCATACGCGTCCTTCTGGGGGAGTCCCTTGCGGAGGGCCTTCCAGGTGGCGCCACCGTCCGTCGTGGCACACACGCGGAGCTTCCCGTCGACCGCGATGCGATGGGTGTCGGACACGGCCGGCACGACCCACGCCGCGTCCGGGTTCTTCTCGTCGGCGGAGATCGCGAATCCGAAGTGCGCGAGGTCTCCCGGTTTCGAAAGCAGCTTCCAGGACTTCGCGCCATCGGTGGACCGGTAGATCCCGCAGTGGTTCTGCTGCCAGAGCACGTCCGGGTCGGAGCCGCACGCCTCGAGGTAGTGCGGGTCCTGCCCCACCTCCGCCTCCGGATCGGGCAGGAAGTCCGCGGACATTCCCCGGTTGCGCGGCGCCCAGGTCTTGCCGCCGTCGAGCGTCTCGAAGACGCCGGCGCAGCTGATGCCCACGAGCACGCGGGAGCTGTCGCGCGGGTCCACGAAGACGGAGTGGATGCCGGCCATGTCCCGTCCGCCGCCGAACCACTTCTCGAAGCGACTCGGGTGATCCCACAGGCCCTTGTTCAGCTTGAACGTCGTCCCGCCGTCGTCGCTCACGAACAGGCCCCCCGGCTCGGTGCCGAGGTACAGCCGATCGGGCTGATCCGCGCCGCCCGGCTGGATGACCCAGATGTACCGCAACGTGGCCGGCTGGGGCTTGCCCGTCGTCCACGGCTTCGTGCGGGCGGACTTGGGGTATTTCGGCGCCTCGACCTCCTCCCAGGTCGCGCCGAGGTCCGGGGACCGGTGGAGCTTGCAGCCCCAGTGCCCGTGATCGAGGCTCGCCCACAACGTGCCGTGACGCGGATCGACGACCGCGTACGGGACGGGCGACGCCGAGTGCGCGTAGCGCACGACTTTCCAGCCCGCCGACTTGCGCTCCAGGACGAGCAGTCCCTTTCGCGTTCCCACGATCATCCGGTTCGACGAAGACATGGTTCCTCCCGGGCGAGATCTCATCCGCCGGACAGAGCTTGCATCACGAAGACCCGATCGCCCGGTCCCACCGGATCCGTCAACGCCGCGCGATCCACGAGCACGTCCTCGTTCACGAAGAGATTGACGTGGCGACGCAGGGAGCCGCGCTCGTCCACGAGGTAGTCCCGCAGACCGGGGTAGCGCGCGTCGAGCGCGGCGACGACGTCGGCGAGCGTTCCGCCGTCGACGTCCCCGTCCTCGAGATCGGGGAAGTGCACTCGCAGGTGGCGCGTGAAACGAACGAGTGGCACGAAGACCCTCCCCCCGGCCGCGCGACGATCGGGCGACACTCGACCCGGAGCGTAGGTGCGCGTCGTGATCCGGGTCAAACGCGCCGAGACGTCGCGGCACTCGGTTCCGGACCCCGTTCCGCCGCCCGGGAGCGCGCCCTCGGAGGCCGCCCGGGAGGAAACGCAACTTGCCTCCCTGCAACAACTTCTCGACGTTGCCTCCAGTGTCGCCTCGGAGGAGGGAACTTCGACTGGCCCGCGCCGGTAGTCTTCGCTACCATTTCCGGCCGCTTGTCGCCCCTCCGGCGAGAAGCCCGGTTTTCGTCGTGTCCGGGACGCAGGATCGCTTCGGCGAGTTCCGGCTCGACGTGTGCCCACCAGAGTTTCTCGAAGGTGTCGGAATGATTGAAGTTCAAGGCGTTTCGAAGTCCTACGGGATCACGAAGGCCCTGGATCAGGTCTCCTTCTCCGTCGACCGGAACCGGGTCCTGGGATTCCTCGGACCGAACGGTGCCGGCAAGAGCACGGCGATGAAGATCATCACGACCTACCTCTCGCCCGACGAGGGGACGGTCAAGATCGAGGGACAGGACGTCACGGCGGATCCGCTCGCCGCACGACGTCGGATCGGCTATCTCCCCGAGGCGGCCCCGCTGTACGACGACATGCGGGTCCGCGACTATCTCGAGTTCGTGGCGCAGGCCCGCGGCCTGACCGGCGACGATCTCTCCCGACGACTCGACTGGGTGCACGACCGGACGCACGTCCGGAGCGTGCTCTACAAGAAGGTCAACGAGCTGTCCAAGGGGTACCGCCAGCGCGTGGGACTCGCGCAGGCGCTCGTGCACAACCCCGACGTGCTGATCCTGGACGAGCCGACGTCCGGTCTCGATCCGCGCCAGATCATCGGGATCCGCAATCTCATCCGGGAGCTCGCCGAGACCAAGACGGTGATCTTCAGCTCGCACATCCTCGCGGAGATCTCGGCGGTCACCGACCGCATCGTGATCATCAACGGCGGCAAGATCGTCGCCGACGGACACGCCGAGGATCTGCGGGGCAGCGCCATGCGCGAGAACCGCTACCGCGTGCAGTTCAGCCAGGACGGCGCCGCGGCGGCCGACGCGTTGCGCGCGATCGCCGGGGTCTCCTCCGTGGTGGCCGACCCCGAGATCGCGAACACGTGGCTCGTGAGGAGCCCGCTCGCGACGGATCTCCGGCGTCCCGTCAACGAGCTGGCCCGGAGTCACGGCTGGGACCTTCTCGAGCTCGCCCCCCAGCGTCCCACGCTGGAGGAGGCGTTCATCGAGCTGACCGCGGGGAGGGCGCACTGATGAAAGACGTGGGCGTGATCTTCCGCCGCGAGATGGGAGCCTATTTCCACTCCCCGATCGCGTACATCTTCATCGTGGTGTTCCTGTTCCTCACGAGCGGGTTCTACACGAACGGGTTCTTCCTCGCCGGCGTGGCCGACATGCGCGACTTCTTCGGCACCCTGCCGCTGTACCTGCTGTTCTTCATCCCGGCCCTCACGATGCGGCTCTGGGCCGAAGATCAGCGTCTCGGCACGTTCGAGCTGCTGATGACGTTGCCGATGAAGCCCTGGCACATCGTGCTCGGCAAGTACCTCGCGGGACTCGCGTTCTACGCGATCGCTCTCGCCTGCACGTTCACGATCCCGATCTCGCTGATGTGGATCGGTCACCCCGACCTCGGCGCGATCGCGTGCGGGTACTTCGGCTCGCTGCTCCTGGGCGCGCTGTTCCTCGCGATCGGGATCTTCGTCTCGGGTCTGTTCCGGGACCAGATCGCCGCCTTCATCCTCACCCTGCTCGCGTGCGCGTTCTTCGTGCTCGCCGGCACCCAGTTCTTCGTGGCGATCCTGGACGGTTGGGTCGACGGACTGGGCTCGTTCCTCTCCAGCGCTTTTGCCGTGAACCTCCGGTTCGAAGGCATCGAGCGCGGGGTGATCGGGCTCGACGACGTCCTGTTCTTCCTCTCGTTCTCGATCGTGTTCCTGGTGCTCAACACCCTGTCGCTCGAAGGGCGCAAGTACTAGGAGGCCCCATGATCTCGAAGAAGGCGAACTTCAAGACCGGCATCACGATCGGCGCGATCCTCCTGATCGCGATCGCGGTGTTCCTGAACCGGACCGTGGGCAACCTCGGACTCAAGCGCTTCGACCTCACGCAGGATCGGATCTACACGATCTCGGACGGCGCGAAGCACATCATGGAATCGCTGCAGGTGCCCGTGCAGGTGAAGTACTACGTGACCCCGGAGGACGAGCTCCCCGCCGGCCTCAAGACGCTGGGCCAGGACGTCACGGACAAGCTGGCCGAGCTCGCGAAGGCCTCGCGCGGGCGGCTCGAGTACCAGATCGTGAATCCGAACGAGACCGAGGACCTCGCGGAGGCGCTGCAGAACAAGGGCATCCGTCCGTTCCAGGTGCAGTCCGTCGAACGCGACGCCGTCGCGGTCAAGCTCGTGTACTCGTCGATCGCGATCGGTTACAAGGACGAGTCCGAGGAGATCCTGCCGCAGGTCCTGCCCGACAACCTCGCGAGCCTGGAGTACGAGCTCCTCTCCCGCATCGTGAAGATGACCCGGGAGACGGATCCGGTCGTGGCGATGTACTCCACGAAGGAGGCGATCGATCCGCAGATCGCGAGCTTCTACCTCCAGTCGGGACAGCCGCTGCCGGAGCCGCCGGACGCGTTCGCTCCGGTGCCGGACTATCTCCGCTCCGCGGGCTACGACGTGCGCCGGGTGGATCTCGCGCAGGGCAACTCGATCCCGGACGACGCCCAGACCGTGCTCCTGCTCGGCGCGCGCGAACTGAACGATCGCCAGCGCTACGAGATCTACCGGGTGCTGCGGCGAGGCGGCAACGTGATCGTGGCGACCCAGTCGACCGCGTACGACTACGCGCCGGGGCCACGTGGCGGATTCCGGATCTCGATTCGGCCGCAGACGCTCGGCATCAACGATCTGCTCTCGAAGTGGGGCGTGCGCATCGACGATCGCCCGCTGATGGACGAGCAGATGGCGACGCTCGCGATTCCGAGCACGAAGAACCTCGGCGGAATCCGGTTCCAGGTGAACGAGCCCGTGCAGGCGCCGATGCAGATCCGCGTGCTGGGCGAGACACTGAACCGGGACCTCCCGTTCGTGGCCGGCGTGCCGGAGCTCCTCTACCTGTGGGGGAACGAGCTGATCGTGGACGACGCGAGCCTCGCGGAGAAGGGCCTCTCCGAGACGACGCTGTTCACGGGCTCCGACCACACGTGGACCCTGGACAAGACGAGCGGTCCGCTCGAGACGGCGGACCTCGATCCCGAGGCGCACGCGCTCTCCGCACGCCCGCCGCTCGCGGTGCTGATCGAGGGCACGTTCCCGGATCCCTGGGAAGGACAGGACGTCCCGGCGTGGCCGGCCGGAGACGACGCCGCGCCCGAGGAGACCGAGGAGCAGGCTGCGGGCGCCGAAGGGCCGCCTCAGCCCGGCCGTCTGCTCGTGATCGGGTGCTCGAAGCTGTTCGAGGACATGCTGCTCGATCAGGCCGGACACTCGCTCTTCCTGCTGAACTCCGTGGACGCGCTGACACTCGGGGACGACCTGATCTCCATCCGCTCCAAGAACTTCGCCGCGCGCACGTTCGGCGAGGTGTCGGACGGCAAGAAGCTCACGTTCCGCGTCCTCAACACGATCCTCGTTCCCGCGCTGCTCATCGTGCTCGGCTTCGGTCTGCATCTTCGCCGTCGCCGGGAGGCCGAGGAGTACGCGGAGTCGTTCGCCCAGAGCGGAAAGGAGGAGTGATGCTGAGCCGCAAGTCTCTGGTCGGCCTCGCCGTCCTGCTCGTCGTGCTGGTCCTGCTCTCCTGGGCGACCTCGAGCCGCTACCGACCCGTGGAGGGCGGCGGCTTCGTCGACGTGTTGCCGGCGGGCGCCGATCCCGGGTCCGCCCAGACGATCCGCGCCTGGCTCGGCAGCCTGCCCGACTCGGCCGTGGTGCTCACGCGCGAGGGCGAGGGCTGGGTCCTTCCTTCGCGGTGGAACTGGCCGGCGAAGACGGATCTGGTCACGCGTCTGCTGGACGATCTCAAGGGTCTCTCCGGCGAGAAGCGGGCCGCCTCGAAGGACGTACTCACGGACTTCCAGTGCGACGACGACAACGGTCTGCACATCGTCGCGCAGGGTCCGGGAGGTTCGGAGCTGTTCCACCTGATCGCGGGCAAGGCCGCAGCGCGCGGCGGCACGTTCGTGCGCGTCGCGGGGCAGGACGACGTGTATCTCACGTCGGCTTCGCTGCGCACGTCCTTCGGGATGTTCGGCGACGAACCGAAGGCGCCGGACGCGAAGCGCTGGATCGATCTGAACGTCTGCAAGACGGACCGGAACGAGGTCGACCGCCTCGAGATCGTGGGCGGCGGGTCCTCGCTCGTGCTCGAGAAGGAGTTCGCGGCCGCGGCCGCACCCGACTCCGCGGACGGGGCGACCGCGCCGGCCGTCGATCGGAGCCAGTGGACCTGGAAACCGGACTCCGCCGGCGCGTTCGACAAGGGCAAGGTCGACGGGATCCTGGGTACGCTCACGAATCTCTACGCGAGCGAGGCGGCGGACCCGGCGAACCTCGCCGACTACGGTCTCGGCGACGAGGCGCGGACGGTCACCCTGTTCCTCCACGATGGAACGTCGCGGGTGATCCGGTTCGGGAACTCGCTGCCGGAGGACAAGAAGACGTACGTACGCGTCGGCGACGCCGGCCTCCCCGCGCTCGTGTTCGACAACACGGTGGAGCGAGTCTTCGCCGCGCGGAAGGACCTCTCGCCCGCGAAGAAGTAGGCGGCGCCCGGCCGGCGGCCGGACGCTCGAGGTGCAGCATCCGGACGGCGGGGCCCGCGGGTCCCGCCGTTTCTCCTTCGGGGAGTGCCCGACGACGAAGGCGAGGGCCGCGTCGCGGATTGCGGGCCGCGGGACCGTTGTCGGGGCGACGGGATTGCGGGACAATTCCCCGCATGGCCCGCTGCGAACCCGCTCCGACATCCGCCACCCGCGCGAACCCGTTTCCGACCTTTCCCGGCGAACCGCCCGTGGCGGGTCCCCTCAAGAAGTCGCGCATGGGCAAGCGCCGCGCCCTCGTGCTCGGGGCGATCCACGTGGCCGTGGTGATCCACCTGCTGCAGTGGAAGTGGAGCGGCTCCACCCTGTCGCCGGTGGAGCCCTCGGAGTCGATGCGAACGCTCGAGCTCGGGGAGCTGAACGCGGGCTTCCTGTTCTTCCTCGCCGCGATTGTCTCCACCGCGATCTTCGGACGTTTCTTCTGTGGCTGGGGATGCCACCTCGTGGCGCTGCAGGATCTCTGCGGCTGGCTCATGAAGCGCGCCGGCATCCGGCCGCGGCCGTTCCGCTCGCGTCTGCTGCTCTTCGCGCCGCTCGTCCTCGGCCTGTACATGTTCGTCTGGCCGACGTTGAAGCGCGAGGTGCTGGTGCCGCTCGCGAGTCGCGCCGGCTGGGCGCTGTTCCGCGAACCGCCGCCCTTCCCCGGGTTCGAGAACCACCTCATCACCCGGGACTTCTGGGCGACGTTTCCCGGTATCGCGATCGCGATCCCGTTCCTGCTGATCTGCGGCTTCCTCACCGTGTGGCTACTCGGCGCCAAGGGGTTCTGCACGTACGGGTGTCCGTACGGCGGCATCTTCGGCCCGGTAGACGCCATCGCCCCCGGTCGCATCCGGGTGAACGACAACTGCGACGGGTGCGCGCACTGCACCGCGGTCTGCACGTCGAACGTGCGTGTCCACGCGGAGGTGCGACAGTACGGCATGGTGCGCGATCCGGGCTGCATGAAGTGCCTC
>JAGQIB010000086.1 GCA_020431545.1 Gemmatimonadota bacterium | reverse complement strand
GTCGGTGTCGAGGTGCCGGTCCGGGGCGCGAGCCGCCGAACTCAGATTCGGAAGAGTACGTAACAAGAAGCGTGCCGTCGCGAGAACGGGCCAGACGCCGGAATCCGGGGACGGTCGTCCCATCTGCGTCTCTTGGTCCCGGATGGGGAGACCCATTTGGGGCCGTCCTCCGACTCCGGGCCGTGCGTTATGATCCGCGGGACCCGAGCCCGGAGGATTCGATGAGCCGCTCGATCGCACGGAGCCGCGCGGGAATTCTCCCGGGGCTCCTCTTCGCTCTCACGCTGCTGTGCGCGTCGCACGCCCGGGCCGGGGAGCCGGTCGCGACGTTCTCGATCGTCGGCCGGGATCCCGCGACCGGCGAGGTCGGCGTGGCCGTGCAGTCGAAGTTCTTCGCGGTCGGTGCGGTGGTGCCGTGGGCGAAGGCCGGGGTGGGAGCGATCGCGACGCAGGCGTTCGCGAACACGACGTTCGGGCCGCGCGGGCTCGAGCTGCTCGCGGCCGGGCACACCGCACAGGAGACGCTCGATCGGTTGCTCTCCGACGATCCGGGCCGCGAGCAGCGCCAGGTCGGGATCGTGGATGCGGAGGGAGGCGTCGCTTCGTTCACGGGAACCGAATGCAACGCCTGGGCCGGCCACGTTTCCGGGCCCGACTTCACGGCTCAGGGCAACATCCTCGTCGGCGAGGAGACCGTGCAGGCGATGGGGCGTGCGTTCCGCGAAACCGAAGGCATGCTCGTGGAGCGATTGATGGCCGCGCTCGAGGCGGGCCAGGCGGCCGGCGGCGACTCGCGCGGCATGCAATCGGCCGCGATCCTCGTGGAGAAGACAGGTGCAGGGTACGGCGGATTCAACGACCGCTACTGCGACCTCCGGGTGGACGATCACGAGGACCCGATCCGCGAGCTGCGCCGGATCGTGGATCTCTGGCGCGTGAACGCGTTGATCCTGGAGGGCTACACGCTCGTGGAGAAGGGCGAGTTCGATGCGGCGATCGCTCTCGGACAGCGGGCGGCTTCGCTGGATCCCGGGGGCGAGCCGCGCTTCCACCTCGCCTGCTACTTCAGCCGCGCCTCGCGCCCGGACGAAGCACTGGACGCGCTGGCGGAGGCCGTGGGCAGGGATCCGAAGCTGGCGGAGCGGGCCCGGTCCGATTCGGACCTCACGCCGATCCGGGAGAACTCGCGCTTCCGGGACATCGTCGCGCGCCCGTAGGACGGCGAGACGACGCGCGTCCCTGCGGCACCTCGGCGGGTCCCTCGGCGGAATCGCCGCCGGGCCCCATGCTACACTGCGGCATCCCCGTCCGGACAATCGGCCCTCCAACCGCGGAGCCTCCCATGCTGCCGTCCCGCTACCCGTTGTTTCTCCTCCCGATCGCGATGGTGTCGTTCGTCGCGGGTTCGAACGCCGTGGCCGCCGATCGCGTTTCGGCCCCGGACCCCGCGCATCGCTGGCTCGAAGAGAAGGCGGCCTACTACGAGGCGCACCCCGAGCTGAAGGATCTCCCCGGCAGCGGCTGGAAGCCGTTCAACCGGGTCCGGTGGGAGTACGAAGTGCTCACCGCGGGCGACGGCGCCCCGGATCCCGGCGCGCGGTGGCGGGCCTGGGAAGAGACCGAGCGGCGGATGGGTCGCGCCCCGACGCCGCGCGCCGCGTGGTTCCAGCTCGGCCCCGAGAACCTCGCGGGGCGCATGCTCGCGATCGCATTCCATCCCGTGAACACGAACACGGTCTACGCGGGCGCGGCCGGCGGCGGGCTGTGGCGCACGACAGACGGCGGCTCGAGCTGGCAGGCGCTGACGGACGAGATCCCCACGATGTCCGTGTCCGGAGTCGCGGTGAGCCTCACGAACCCGGACATCATCGTGATCACCACGGGCGAACTACCCGGCGGACTCGTGGACGGAATCGCCGGGGTCGGAATCCTGCGGTCCACGGATGCCGGCGCGACTTGGGGAACCACGGGTCTCCAGTACGATCTGATCGAGGATCACGGCTTCCACATCGTGGAGGCGGGCCCGAACGGAACGTTCCTGGCCGGCGCCGTCGACGGCCTGTGGCGTTCCTCGGATGACGGCGTGACCTGGGATCTCGTGCGCGACGGGGGCAACTACTTCGACGTGAAGTGGAAGCCCGGCGATCCGAACACCGTCTACACCGTCAAGGGCGAGGACGCCGCCGGCAACAACGTGAAGATCTCCACGGACGACGGCTTGACGTGGACGAAGGCCGGAACGGGACAACCACTGTCGTTCCTCATCGGCAAGTCCAAGATCGCGGTGACCCCGGCCGATCCCGAGGTGATCTACGCCGCGTTCGAGGACATCGCGGGAACCTCGTTCACGGGTCTGTACCGCAGCACGGACGGCGGGGGGACCTGGACACTGCAGACCAGCAGTCCCAACGTCGGTGGAGGGCAGGGCTGGTACAACCTCTCGCTCGCGGTGGACAACGACAACGCGGACAACCTCCTCGTGGGTGGCGTGAGCCTGTTCCGCTCCACGAACGGCGGCCTCAGTCTGACGACGAGTGGCACGGGCGGCGTTCACGTGGATCATCACGATGCCCGCTGGCAGCCCGGTACGAGCGGCGACGTGTGGGTCGCGAGCGATGGTGGCATCTACGAGTCCACGAACGACGGCAACGGCAGCTGGTCCTACAAGGGTGGGAACGGCCTGATCACGTACCAGTTCTACGACATCTGCATCGCCCAGAACGACGAGACGAAGATGGCCGGCGGCACCCAGGACAACGGGACGGACATCCGGCTCGGCAGCAACAACTGGGTGAACGGGCTCGGCGGCGACGGCATGGTCTGCAACATCGACCCGACCGACTTCAACATCATCTACGGCGAGTCCCAGTTCGGAAATCTGGCGAAGAGCACGAACTGCGGTCAGTCCTGGTTCCCGATCCAGAACGGGCTCACGGGACAGGGCACCTGGGTGACCCCCGTCGACATCAGCCGGGTCGATCCTCTGACTCTCTACACGATGCGCAGCGGCCCGGGCACCTACAAGACCACGAACGGCGGGGCCAGCTGGAGCAACGTGAGTCCGGTGTCGACGAAGTCGATCTCGATCAGCCGCGTGGACGGCGACGTCGTGTGGCTGCTGGACGCCACGACCGAGTACACCACCGATGGCGGGTCTACCTGGGCCACGTCGAGCGCGTTCCCGTTCGCGACCGGCGGCGTGTTCCGCGTGCTGGCCCACCCGACCGACGTCGCGTCGGCATTCGTGACGTTCGCCGGGTTCAGCGTCGGGGCGCACCTCGCCTATACGACGGATTTCGGGTCGACCTGGGCGGACGTTTCCGGAGACCTGCCCAAGATGCCGGTGCGCGCGATCGCGGTCGACGTGCAGGAGCCGGATCACTGGTACATCGGCACCGATCTCGGCGTGTGGGCGAGCACGAACGGCGGAGCGAACTGGACCCGCTTCGGCGCCGGCCTCCCGAATGCCGTCATCTGGGATCTCGAGATCCACGACTCCGCGCACAAGCTCGTCGCCGGCACGCACGGTCGCGGGGCGTGGGAGATCGATCTCGCCGCGGACGGCACCGACGCTCCCGAGATCGCCGGCGCGAGCCTCGAGCTGATGCTCGACCGCCCCATGCCGAATCCGGCCCGGGATCAGGTCGTGCTGCGCTGGGCTTCGAAGCGGCCGGGGCCGGTGGCGGTGAACGTCTACGACGTGAGCGGCCGCCTCGTGACGCCGCTCGTGGCGCGCGATCGCGGCGACGGCATCATCCGTCAGGCGACGTGGATGCTCGACGACGTTCCGGCCGGCGTGTACTTCGCGGTGCTGGAAGCCGGCGACGAGCGAGTGAGCCGGAAGGTCGTCGTCGTCGAGTAACGGCCGGGACTTCGCGTCGAGGCGACGGTGTTCGCCTCGACGCGATCAGTCCGCGCGCGTCTGCTCGAAGAGCCAGCGAATGGCGTCTTCCGAATCGAAGGCCGCGTCCCACGATCCGTGTCCCACGCCCGGGAGCTCGGTGTAGTGCGAGGGCGCGTGCAATCGTTCGAGCGCCGCGGCGAGTCCCCGGGCTTCTTCCACCGGGATGATCGGATCGGCGTCGCCGTGGAAGATCCAGATCGGAGTCGTGGACAGACGTCGGGCGAGCGCGTCGAACGGATCGCCGTCGGCCGGTGGTACCACCGGGTCCGAGTCCGGCACGTCCTCGTGGGGGCCGTCGGCCGGGCGCACGCGACCGCAGGCCACGAGGACCGCGGCGAACCGCTCGGCGTGGCGGTAGGCGAGGTACCAGGCACCGGCGCCCCCGCGCGAGAGCCCCGTGAGATACACGCGGTCCGGATCCGTGGAGAACTCGCCCAGGGTCGCATCGAGCGCAGCGAGAGCGTCCTCGGCGTCGCGTCCGGACCAGCGACTCACCGGTCGTGCCTGCGGAAACACGACGATTGCGGGCCAGCGATCCGGGTGGCGGCGGAGCGCGGTGCCGATCCCGATCTCGGTCGGGAGGATCCCGTCGTCGCCGCGCTCGCCGGACCCGTGCAGGAACAGGATCACGGGCCATCGCCGATTCGACGTGTACTCGCGAGGCACGTAGACCTGATAGTTCCGGACCTCGTCCCCGGATTGCAGGGTCCGGTTCAGGAATCCCGTCTCCGGATTCCGGGCGGCTGCGGCGCCGGGCGCGCCGAGGATCGTGGCGATCGAGAACCAGGTGATGCCGCGCATGTCGCAACCTCCCCTCACGAGTAGGGAGAGCATGGCGGCCGGGCGACGCGATCGCAAGAGCGTTCCGCGGGATCGGCGACCGGGCGGAGTCGTTGACCCCCCGGCGGCGTCTGTCTAGTCTCGCGCACGGCCTGTTTCCCGACGGAAGACGTCTCCTCCACGGAAGCGCGATGATCGGCAAGACCCTGGCTCACTACCGGATCGACGGCCTGCTCGGCAAGGGCGGGATGGGCGAGGTCTACCGCGCCCACGACACGAAGCTCGGCCGCGACGTCGCCCTCAAGGTGCTGCCGCCCGAGCTCGCCGCCACGCCGGAACGTCGCGCGCGGTTCGAGCGGGAAGCACGGGCGGTGGCGGCGCTGCGTCATCCCGGCATCGTCACCATCCACTCGATCGAGGAGGCCGACGGCGTCCGCTTCCTCACGATGGAGCTCGTCGACGGCGAGCCGCTGTCGTCGCGCGTTCGTACCGGCGGTCTCGACGCGGAGTCCCTCCTGCGCCTCGCGATCCCGCTCACGGAGGCGGTCGGCGCGGCGCACGCGAAGGGCATCACGCACCGCGACCTCAAGCCGGCGAACGTGGTCATCGACTCCTCGGGGCGCGTGATGGTGCTCGACTTCGGGATCGCGAAGCTCTCGGCATCGGACGACAGCGGGGAAGACGCGGAGACGCGTCTGCAGACCGACGGGATCACGCAGAGCGGCGGCATCGTGGGAACGGTCCACTACATGTCGCCGGAGCAGGCGGAGGGAAAGCCCGTCGATCCGCGCTCGGACGTGTTCTCGCTCGGCATCGTGCTCTACGAGCTCGCGACCGGCGAGCGCCCGTACCGGGGCAGCACGCCGATCTCGGTGCTGTCCTCGATCCTGCGCGACGACCCGCCGCCCGTCGCCGAGCGCAACGCCGCGCTGCCGGCCGACCTCGAACGGATCGTGCGGCGGTGCCTCGCGAAGGATCCGGCGCGGCGCTACGCGA
>JAGQIB010000005.1:1007-4876 GCA_020431545.1 Gemmatimonadota bacterium | reverse complement strand
TCGGATCGGCGGGGTTGCGGTATTTCGGGACCGAGGTCTTGCCAGCGGATTTCTTGCCCAGGATCTCGTCCAGCGAGAAACCGTGTTCCTGCGCGGCCTTCTGCGCGGCGGCCAGGGCGGCCTCGCGCTGGAGCTCGACCCACTCGGCGCCGGGCCGGATCGCGAGCGTACGATCCGGCTCCGGGTTGTTGCCGATCCAGAGATTGATTCCCGCGTTCGTGGAGATCGGCACGAAGTGCCCCGAGGTCCGGAAATTGTGCCAGGTGACCGGGGCGATCGTGGCGGCGCACGCGACGACGAGCGCGAGCGTCGCTCGGGCCGCGCGTCCGTCGCGGGCAGCCACGTCGCGGACCAGCGCGAGCGCGGCGAGCACCGCCACCACCGCGAGACTGTTCGCCACCGTCAGGGAGGTCGCTCCCCACAAGACGCCGGCGAGACCGCCGACCGCGAGGCTCCGGATCCGACGCGCCCGCCACGTCGCGAGGATCGCCAGCGTGCCGAGGAACGTGGCGAGTCCGGCGGGGAGCAACTGCTGCTGGAAGAAGATCAGCGGTCCGTGCAGCGTGAGAAGGACGCCGGCCAGGAGCGCCACGCGTCGATCTCCGGAGAGACGGCCCCCGAGCGCGGTGGCCAGACCGGCGAGGATCGCTCCGAGCGCGATCTGAACGAGCTTCGCCGCCAGCACGCTCGGACCGAACACCCGGTACACGACTCCCAGGAACATCGGGTACAGCGGGGGCTGGAAGAACGGACCGTCGGGTGAGAGGCCGGCGGCGTGCGCGATCGCTTGCCGGTGGTAGGTCGCGGCGTCGATGATCGGCGTGAGGAAGGTGGGATCGTCGCGGAGCTGGAGCAGGACCACTCCCTGTACGGCGACGGACAGCGCGACCGCGATCGCGAACTCGCGCCGCAGGGGGGGCGTGTCACTCACCGGGCGCAGGCGGCCTGGATCCGCTGGACCGCCCGGCCGAGATCGCGCGGGATCATCTCCTGGCCGTGCTGCCATTCCGCGACGCGTCGGTTCGCTTCGACGCAACCGCTCGGATCGAGCTCCACGAGCCGGGCCCACACGAGGACGCGTGCGCCCAGAATCGCCTCCCGGCGCACGCTGGTCGGGAACGCCGCGAGGAAATCGTCGAGCGATCGCGCCGCATCACGAACCGTGGCGAGATCGTCGGAGTCGCGAGCTTGCGCCGTCTGCAGATCCGTCAGCGAGAACCACGCCTCCTCGCGCACGGCGTTGCCGGGGAAGTCGCGCGCGAGCAGTTCGTAGCCGGCGCGAGCGGTCGCGAGGTCGCCGGCTTCGCGGGCCTCGTGCGCGCGACGGAGCGCCCGGATCGAGATCGTGGAGTCCGGAGGTACCGGGGGCGCGGCGAGCATCCGCGGTGCGGCTTCGTCGCGGAGCACCGAGCCGGGAACGGACTCGAGCGACCGCGCCTTGCCCTCGGCCTCGACGGGCGGCGCCGTGGCGGCGAGCCACCGGCGGACGTCATCGGAGGTCGAGGTCGAGACGTCGCGACGTTCCGCGGCCTTCGCCGGCGCGTCGATCGGGCGGGCGGCGGGTGTCGGTTCGGGGTTCGGAACCGTCTCGGGGATCTCGAGGGGCCGGGTCCGATCCGCGCCGACCGCGGGCGCCGGAATCTCCTGCTCGTTCAGATACCCGAGGGCCCGGAGTCTCTCCTGCGCGTCGGAGATCTCCGTCGAGCGTGTTCCCTCCGCCTTCTTCTGGAGCAAGTCGTCGGAGCCGTCAGCCGGCGCCCGCGAGTCCGCTTCCGGCGACGCGGGCAGCGGCCCGCGGGGCCGATGGGCGTCCTGCGAGAACCAGGGCCAGAAGAGTCCCACGAGGACGGCGGCCGCGACCGCGCCCGTGCCGAGGAACCAGGCACGGCGCGGGCTCTGTCGTCGCGCGGGAGGCGTCGCGGCCGCCGGCGCCCCCGTCGAGACCGCGGCCTCCGCGCGCGCGAGACGCTCGGCCTCGACGTCGATCGCCGTCTCCACCCGCGACGCGAGGCGCTCCCACTCCGCTTCGGTCCGCGCCGGGGAGGAGCTCGCGAGCGCCGCATCGGCCTCCTGCCACGCAGCCACGGTCGCGCGGCAGGCCTCGCAGGTCGCGAGATGGGCCTCGACCGCGCGCACGTCGTCCGGGCCGAGCTCGCCGTCGACGTAGCCCGCCAGCCGCTCCTCGAACTCGTGGCAGTTCGCGCTCACGTTCGCTCCTCTTCTCCCGCGTGCTCCGCGAGTCGCTCCTTCAGTCGCCGGCGCGCGCGTGCAAGGCGTGACATCACCGTGCCGATCGGGACCTCGAGCGTCTCCGCGATCTCACGGTACGCGAGCCCTTCCACGGACCTCAGGTGCAACGTCACGCGCAGTTCCTCCGGCAGGTTCTCCATCGCCCGGTTCACGTCCCGCACCAACGCGGCTCGTGCCGCGTCCTCGTGCGGCGAAGGGCCGTCCCACGGGATCCGCTCGTCCAGCTCCTCGCGCTCGGCCGCTGACTTCGTCCGCTCGACCATCGTCTTGGCCCGGTTCGTCGCGATCGTCATCAGCCACGGGACGAACGGGCGTTCCGGGTCGAAGCGGTCGAGCGAGCGCCACACGCGCACGAAGGTCTCCTGGACCAGATCGTCGGCATCGTCCGGGTTCCGGAACCAGCGGACTCCCAGCGCGAAGACCCGCCGCTGGTGACGTCGCAGGAGCCGGCCGAACGCCGCGCGATCGCCGCCGCGAGCCCGCGTGATCAGGTCGCGGTCGGTCGGCTCCGCGTCCGGCGGGAGCGCGCCCGATCCGTCCTTCTGAGGAGAGTACCCGGGTTCCGTCATCGCTATTCCCCGCCGCCACCATAAGCGCGGCTCCGGGAATGGTCGAGGTCGCCGGGAATAAGCCGCCGGCCCGCGAGGTAACCCTCTCGAACGCCGGACCACGGGCCGCGACGCCTCCGCTTCCGCCCGCCGGCCAACGACGGAGTCAGCCATGATCTACCAGCTCACGCCACCCCGCCGCCGGACCGGTTCCTGGATCGCGGCGGCGGTCGCTCTCGCCGCCTGGGCCACGGCCTCCCCGGCGGAACCGACCCAGCCCGGTCGCGCTTGCGGCGACCCCGATGACCCCGGCACGGGGCTCCTGTTCACCGAGATCGACGGTCGCACCGTCGAGTTCCCCCTGAAGCACACGCGCGTGCATGCGGACGTCGCGGGCGCGGTGGCGCGCGTGCGGGTGACGCAGACGTTCGGCAATCCGTACGAGGACACGATCGAGGCGGTGTACGTCTTCCCGCTGCCGCACGAGGCGGCCGTGTCGGACTACGTGATGACGCTCGGGGATCGCGAGATCCAGGGCGTGATCCAGCGACGCGAGATCGCGCGCCAGATGTACGAGAACGCGCGCCGGTCCGGCCACGTGGCGGCGCTGCTCGAGCAGGAGCGGCCGAACATCTTCACGCAGTCGGTCGCGAACATCCTGCCCGGGAACGAGATCGAGGTCACGCTGACCTACGTGGAGACGCTCGACTACGAGGCCGGCACCTGGGAGCTGGTGTTCCCCACGGTGGTCGGACCGCGGTTCAATCCGCCGGCGTCCCGGCCCGACGTCATCTCGGCCGGGTTCGACGAGCGGCTGCTGCCGTTCTTCGGCGGGGGGGAGAAGCGATCGTCGCGCGACGCCGTGGAGAACCCGCCGTACCTCGCGCCCGGCGTTCGCTCCGGACACGATCTCGAGATCGAGGTGGACTGGGACGCGGGCATTCCGATCGAGCAGCTCACGAGTCCCACGCACCGGATCGATCGCCTCGCCGACGGAGAGACGCATCGGCGTATCAGGCTGCATGCTCTCGACTCGATTCCGAACAAGGACTTCGTGCTGCGCGCCCGCGC
>JAGQIB010000005.1:0-815 GCA_020431545.1 Gemmatimonadota bacterium | reverse complement strand
GCGCTCACGAACGTCAACGAGGGCGACACGTTCCAGATCATCCGCTTCTCGTCCGGTGCGTCCGGCTTCGCACCGCGTCCGGTGGCGGCCACGCCGCGCAACGTGAAGCGCGGCCTCTCGTACCTCGATTCGCTGAACGGCACCGGCGGCACGATGATGATCGAAGGGATCAAGGCGGCGCTGGACTTCCCGCGCGACGAAACGCGCCTGCGAATCGTGATGTTCCTGACCGACGGCTACATCGGCAACGAGGACCAGATCTTCGCCGCCGTGCGCGACAGGATCGGCGATGCGCGCCTGTTCTCGTTCGGCGTGGGCAGCTCGGTGAACCGGTTCCTGCTGGACGGGCTCGCGGAGGAAGGACGCGGCGAGGTCGCCTACTTCCTGCCCGGGTCGTCGGTGGATGAGTCCGTGACGAAGTTCTACGATCGTTTCCGGAACCCGTATCTCACCGATCTGCAGCTCACCTGGCACGGCGTCGAAGTGGACGAGGTCTACCCGACGCGCGTGCCGGATCTGTTCGGCGGCAAGCCGCTCGCCGTGTACGCGCGGGCCGGCCAGGGAGGACGGGGCACGCTCGAGGTCACCGGGAAGCTCGCCGGTCGGCCCTGGTCGCAGAAGGTGCGCTTCGACGTCCCGCGCCGCGAGGCCGGCAACCCGGCGGTCGCCACGTTGTGGGCGCGCGCGAAGATCCGTGACCTCGAACGACGTCAGCGCGGGGCAACCGATGCGTTGATGGCGGAGGAGATCACTCGCGTCGCGCTGAAGCACCGGCTCGTGACGAGCTACACGTCGTTCGTGGCGGTGGAGGATCG
>JAGQIB010000085.1:1333-2767 GCA_020431545.1 Gemmatimonadota bacterium | reverse complement strand
CAGGTGGAGCATCCGGTCACCGAGGAGACGACCGGCGTGGACCTCGTGAAGCAGCAGATCCGGATCGCGGCCGGCGAGAAGCTGACCCTGCCGGATCGGATCGAGCCGCGCGGCCACGCGATCGAGTGCCGCGTGTACGCCGAGGACGCGTCGCGCGGATTCATGCCCTCCGTGGGGCAGATCCGTTACCACCGCCAGCCGAACGGCAACGGCATCCGCGTGGACAGCGGCATCTACCTCGGGTTCGAGGTGCCGATCCACTACGATCCGATGCTCGCGAAGCTGATCACGCGCGGCGCGGATCGCGAGGAGGCGCGGCGACGCATGAACGGCGCGCTCGTAGAGTACCGGATCGAGGGACCCACCACGAACATCCCGTTCCTGCGCTGGATCATCAATCATCCGGACTACGTGGCGAACAAGGTCCACACCGGCTGGCTCGAGCCGCTCCAGCACACGTACCAGCCGCTCGGCTACGGCTTCGGAAAGCGCGACGACGTCGCCACGATCGCGGCCGTGCTGTACGCGCACCGCAAGTCCACCGAGGCGAGCCGTCGCCCGGCAGGAAGCGGCGGCGGCGACGAGAACGGTCTGGCGCCCTGGGTGCGCGCGGGCCGCGCCCGCAGACTCGGAGGTCGGGCATGACCGCGAACAAACCGACGATTCGCTACTACGCCACGATCCAGGGGCAGGAGCGCACGGTGGACATCACCGAGGCCGCGGCGGGCGGTATCACCCGCGTGGAGCTGGACGGCCAGCCGGTGGACGCCGACTTCGTGGATCTCGCCGGCGCTTCGCTGCACTCGCTCGTGCTCAACGGCCACAGCCGCGAGATGGTGCTCGCGCGCGACGGCGCCAAGGTCACGGTGTGGCTGGACGGCGAGAAGATCGACGTGACGGTGTACGACGAGGTCAGCAAGGCGCTCAGCACGTTCGGAGCGGCGGCGACCGGCGGGGCCAGCGTGATCGAGGCGCCGATGCCCGGCATCGTGGTCGGGATTCCGGTGAACGTGGGCGATCTGATCGTGGCCGGGCAGCCGGTGATCGTGGTGGAGGCGATGAAGATGCAAAACGAGCTGATGGCCGAGGGCGACGGCGTGGTCGAGGAGATCCTCGTGAAGGTAGGCGACACGGTGTCGGGAGGCGACGTGCTCGTGAAGCTCGGCGCGGCCCCGACCGACGGCGAACCCTCCACGGACGGACACGCGGCATGAAGCTGACCGGCATCGATCATCTCGGCATCGCGGTCGAGGATCTCGCGGAGGCGCGACGCGTCTTCTCCGAGGTCCTCGGCCTGCCGGTGGAGGAAGAGGAGCTCGTCGCGGATCAGCACGTGCGCGTGGTCAAGCTGAACGTGGGCGGCTCGGACCTGGAGCTGCTGGAGTCCACGGATCCCGAGGGCCCGATCGGCAAGTACGTCGCCAAACGCGGCGC
>JAGQIB010000085.1:0-1275 GCA_020431545.1 Gemmatimonadota bacterium | reverse complement strand
GGAGCTGGAGGAGAAGGGCGTGCGCCTGATCGACCGCAAGCCGCGCATCGGCGCCGGCGGCGCGAAGATCGCGTTCCTGCACCCGAAGTCCACGGGCGGCATCCTCATCGAGCTCTGCGAGCGCGCGTAGGTCCCTGCGGGCCGCCGCCGGGAGACGGCAATTGCGAGTCGTCACCACGACCTGCTCGAACACCGAGATCGTGTGCGCGCTCGGGTGCGCGGACCGACTCGTGGGCGTGGACGATCACTCGGACTGGCCGGAAGACGTCGTGGCCGGGGTGACCCGAGTGGGCCCCGACCTTTCCCCGGATCCCGCCCGCATCGCGGCGCTGTCTCCCGATCTCGTGATCGCGTCGCTCACCGTGCCCGGACACGAGAAGGTCGTGGAGTCGCTCACCGCGGCCGGACTCCCCGTGATCGCGCCCGACCCCAAGCGGCTGGAAGACGTCGCGCGGGACATCCGCGACATCGCGCGCGCGCTGGGCGTGGCGGAGCGCGGCGAGGTACTCGCGCGCGAGTTCGAGTCGGAGATGGTCCCCTCCCCCGCGGCCGGGCCGCGCCCCACGGTCGTGATCGAGTGGTGGCCCAGGCCGGTGATCGTTCCCGGTCGCGACAGCTGGGTGACCGACCTGCTGCGGTTGGCCGGCGCGAGGAATCCGCTGGAGGACGAACCCGTGAAGAGTCGCCCCGTGTCGAACGACGAGCTCGCGGCGATCGATCCGGACGCGGTGGTGATCTCGTGGTGCGGGATCTCGCCGGCGAAGTACCGCGAGTCCGTGGTGCTCGAGCGGGACGGGTGCGCGGGGATGAAGGCGGTGCGGGAGAAGCGCGTGTTCCGGATCCCGGAGGGGCATCTGGGTCGTCCGGGGCCGCGGCTGGTGGAGGGGCTGCGGGATCTGAGGCGGGTGGTGGAGACTCTGGCCTCGAATTGACCCGCTCCACCGGAGACTCCGTTCGTGAACTCGAGGCTCCTGGCGATCCTGACCGGCGACGGGTAGGTCCCCGTTTCCCCTCCTCCCTCCGGCCGGCTCCGGGGTAGATTGCCCCGGATGCCGGGGCCGGAACCCTCGTCTATACTGTCCGGCCCGAGCGCCGCGACCCGTGCGCGGCCGGCCCGCCGGACCCCGCGAGAGCACGCGGCCGGCGGAATCAGACCCGCGCGCCGGAGGGCCGAATGCACGAGACCGTCGCCCCGTACCAGCCGAAGAACCACGTGCGCATCGTCACCGCCGCGTCGCTCTTCGACGGCCACGACGCCGCCATCAACATCATGCG
>JAGQIB010000084.1 GCA_020431545.1 Gemmatimonadota bacterium | reverse complement strand
AGAGCCCGCAGCGCGCCGCTCAGAGCGAAGGCCGCGAGGTCGCGCCACGCCACGCCGCGGCGGCGCAGGCGACGAAGGAAATCCGCCGAATCCGCGAACCCACCCGTCGACGCGCGCTCCTCGACGACGGCTACCGCCGCGGCGACACTTCGCGCGCCGACCACAAGACCGCGATCCCGCGGGGCCCGATCGAGCAGACCGAGACGAATCCCGCTCGACTCGACCCGCGCCATCAATCCACTCCGCTCGACGCACGCCCGCCGCACCGGCAATCCGCGGTTCACCGCGCGGGCCGCCGCCTCCGACTCGGGCAGCTCGAGCGCGGCTCGTTCCACGAGCCAGAACGCCGCCGGATTCGACGCCCAGGCGCGCGCCGCCTCGTACAGGTCGCGCGCCCGCATCGCGACGTGATCCCCCGCCGGATTCGCCCGCCCCGGCGCGCTCGGCGTCGCCAGTTTCTGCACGAGATCCTCCAGCGACGCGGGAGCGCCTGCCGACAGTCCGGAGCACGACGTTCCTTTTCCCGGCCCACGTCCCGGGGTCACGACGCGCGCCGCATGTCGCCACGCCTCCGCGGACGGCCACCGCCCGGTCCCCTCGACGACCGGAAGGAACGCGAGCGCGCTCTCCTCCACCACCAGTGTGGGCACCCCGCCTCGCGAAAGCCCGGGGGCGCCATCCACGACCTCGCGCACCCACTCACCGGCTCCCGGCGCCACGCGGAGCACCCAGCTCAGCGTGCCGCCGCGCCAGCGAAGCGACTCGTGGTCCTGACCCGCCCAGCCGAGAGAGCGCAGCCACGCCGAGTCCGCGAGCTGGGGACTCGCGACGCGGGCCGGCACGCCGGCGTTCCGCAGCCGGACGGCGAGCGTCTCGACGGCAGCGACCCAGTCCGCGCCGTAGCGCTCGGTCGCCCGGGTCCGCTCGCGCACGATCCGATTCCGCTCTTCGTCGGTCGGGCCATCGATCGGACCATCGATCGAACCGGGGACCGCCTGGGGCCCGATCTCGTCGACGTCGGCGGTCGCGGGGGCACCCAGCGCCCCCGGCAGGATGACGCGCGGGGCGAAAACCGCCCGGCCCGCCTTCCTCCGGCCGTTTCCTCGGCTCGCCTTCGTCCCGCCCGTCTTCTTCACCGTCGTCCCCGCCATCATCCCCACCTCGCGTCGGATTCCGCGGCGACCTTCTCGCCGCCGGACGAATGTCTAGTACCATACACTTGTCCGGGTCTCCAACGAAAAAGTGCGCGACTTGACGATTTTCCGTTCCGGGCGGATAGGAGGGCCTGAGACGGGCCTTTCCGGCCCTTCGCCCGGCTTGGAAGGACCTGGGTGCTGTGATAGGCTGCGGGCCATTGCTCACTCCGAGGAGAAATCGGTCATGACCACGAAGACTGCCGCCGCTCTGGCGCTCGCGTTCACGATCCTGGCCCGGCCGGCCGCCGCCGCGGACATCACCGTCTCTCCGGGGCAGTCCATCGCGGCGGCTCTGGCCTCGGCGGAGCCCGGCGACCGAGTCCTCGTCGAGGCCGGCACGTACGCGGAGCAGGTCACGCTCGTGAACGCCGTGGAGTTGCTCGGCGGCTACGATGCGTCCTTCTCGGACAGCAATCGTGATCCTCAGGCCAATCCCACGATCATCACGGGCTCGGGCAGCACCACGCCGGTGCTCGCCCCCACCGTGGGTTCGGCCACCCGCATCGACGGCTTCGTGATCACGGGTGCGGGCGGCGACGGCGCGGCCGGAATCGTGGTCCATGGCGGCGCGCCGGTCATCTCGAACAACGAGATCCGACTGAACTTGAACGCGGGCGCGTCCGGCGGCGTGTACGTACACGGCGGCTCGGTCGCACGCTTCGAGAACAACTGGATTCACGACAACGCGTCGCTCGGCGCGGGGGGCGGATTCCGGATCGAAACCTCCGCCGTCACGCTGAGCGGAAACACGATCGAGAACTGCTCGGCGCGCACCGTCGGCGGCGGCGTGTACGTGTTCCGCAGCGCCGCGACACTGAACAACAACGTGATCCGCGACTGCACCGCGACCGAAGGCGGAGGCGGAGTCTGCCTCCAGTTCGTCCCGTCCGGCTTCGCGATGAACGGCGGCACCGTGGAGGACTGCACCGCGGGCTTCGGGGGCGGGATCTGGCTCAAGGACGAAGGCATCGCCACGATCACGGACGTCGATCTGAACCGCTGCAGCGCGAATCGCGGTGGCGGCATCGCGGTGTTGCACTACTGCGATCTCGGTCTCACCGACGTGCGGTTCAGCGAGTGCACGAGCACCATCCAGGGCGGCGGGATCTACGGCTACCAGTCCACGATCGACGTACTCGGCCAGGACGCGACCGCCCTCCCGTCGGCGGCGTCGTTCACGGATTGCCTCTCGGGCGACGGCGTGAACGGGACCGGCGGTGGGTTGAGCTTCGAGTTCTGCGACGGCGCGATCGAACGCGTCCGCTTCACCGGCTGCGGCTCGGACTCGCTCGGCGGTGGCCTCTATCTTCTCCACAGCGGCTACGACATCGAGGAGTCGGTCTTCGAGAACTGCACGTCGATCGACGGCGGCGGCCTCGCCATCCGCGCCTCGCAGTCCTCGCTCCTGCGCGAGTCCTTCGTGCGCAACTGCAACATCTACGGCTGCACGGCGACCGGCCCCAGCGACGCCACCGGCGCGCCGGGCGGCGGCATGACCCTTCTCGCCATGGGTGCGTTCCGCGTGGCGACGATCGGCGGCACGATCATCTCCCACGGCTCCCAAGGAGCGGCCATCCGATGCAAGCGCGGCGGTTCGGCCGCGCAGACGGGATCCCCGCGCATCGACTGCTCGATGGCCCAGCTCGAGTCCGGAAACACGGCCGACGCCGTCGTCGGATCCCGCTGCGCGGACGCGATCACCGCGTCCGCCCTGAACTTCCAGAACGTGGATCCGCTATACTGTCAGTCGCCACCCACGACGTACACGCTGCAGGACTGCAGTCCGGGCGTGAACTCGACGTGCATCGACAGCGTACCGGGCCGGCTCAACCGCGGCGCGGCCGCCGACGGCACGGAGTGCACCTGCCAGACGGTCGCTTCGGTCGAGTCCGCGACGTGGGGCAAGATCAAGTCGATGTACCGCTAGTTCGCACGCGAAGCCGACCCTCCCGGGAGACCGAACCTTTGAGTTCCCAACGAAACCGGATGGCCGCCGGAGCCCTGGCGGTCGCCGCGGTTCTGCTCGTGGCCGCCGACAAGGACCTCGGAACGGGCTACGAGCTCGAGAACGTCGAGGTCATGGACAAGTCCATGCGCCTCGTGGACGCCCGCCGCTACATGATCGAGTTCAACGACGCGCTCGGGGTGCAGTGCCGGGATTGTCATGACCTCCGGGACTTCGCGGACGACGGCAAGGAGCTGAAGCTCGTCGCTCGCGAGATGATGAAGATGACGCGTGACCTGAACGCCGAGTGGTTCCCGGACCGTCCCGAGGCCGTGACGTGCTGGACCTGCCATCAAGGGACCCGGACCCCGCCTCACGCCGCTCCCGAGCCGGTGCCCACGAAGTAGCTGCCGTCTTCCGGGCGGCCGGCTTCGCGGACCGACCGGCCGCCTCGAGGCCCTCCTGCGGCCTCTCGCCCCGCTTTCGCGGATCTTGGCGGGTTTTGGCGTCGCTTGACACTGGGCTAGGGGCGAGCTAAGTTGTGATTGCTCGCATACCTCCGAGCACCGGCGCGGGTGGGGGGCCTTGGCCGCTTCCCGCCCGCTGCCATGTTCGGGCCTCTCCCCCTCGGCCCGCCGACCGCCCGATCTTCCGCCGTCTTGCCCGGCCGTCCGGCTCCCGGCGACGCGCGCTCTCCGAGATTTCTCCACCGGCCCGCCATACTCGTGCCAAATTCCGCCCGTAGATTGCCGGCACGAGAACCCGATTCCGGAGGGACGGAGTGAAACGCGCGGTCTCCCTACTGATCGTCCTGCTCCTCGGCGCAGCGGCGGTGCTCTGGTGGCGCCGACCGTCCGACGCCGAGGCCGCAGGCTACCGGTTCGCCGAGGTCGAGCGCGGCGATCTCGAGGCGGTCGTGTCCGCGACCGGCAATCTCGAAGCCGTCACCACGGTGCAGGTCGGCACGCAGGTCTCGGGGATCATTTCCGAGATCTTCGTGGACTTCAACGACCGGGTCCAGGCCGGGCAGGTGATTGCGCGGATCGACCCCACGCTCCTCACGATCGCGGTTCGCGACGCGGAAGCCGGGTTGAAGCGCGCCCGCGCGGAGTCCGAGCATACGCGCACCGAGCTCGACCGGATCCGGGCGCTCGGGGAGCGCAATCTCGCATCCGAGGCGGAGCTGAACCTCGCGCAGTACCAGGCGGACGTCGCGACGGCGAGCGAGGCGTCGGCGCGCATCAATCTCGAGCGCGCGCGGCAGAACCTCGACTACGCCACGATTCACGCGCCGGTGTCCGGCACGGTGATCGAGCGCAACGTCGAGGTCGGGCAGACGGTGGCCGCGAGCCTGTCCGCCCCGCAGCTGTTCCTGCTCGCGAACGATCTCGCGAAGATGCGGATCGTCGCGAACGTCGACGAGAGCGACATCGGCCGGATCCACGAGGGTCAGCTCGCGCGGTTCACCGTGCAGGCCTACCCCGACGACACGTTCGAGGGCCGGGTGGCGCAGGTCCGACTCCAGTCCACGGTGGTCGAGAACGTCGTGACGTACGCGGTCGTCGTGGACGTGGCGAATCCCGACGGCCGCCTCCTCCCCGGCATGACCGCCACCGTGGACTTCGTGGTGGACCACGCCGAGGACGTCCTGATGGTCGCGAATGCAGCGCTCCGGTTCCGGCCCTCGGCCGAGGCGTTCGAGAAGCTCCGCGCACAGCGGGCCGCGATGCGCGCGGGCGCCGACTCCACGCGCTCCGGCCGGACGGAAGGCGCCGCGGCTCCCGCGGCCGGCGCAACGGACGGAAGCGGCACGGACAGCGCGCGCGGCGGATCCCCGGGGCGGGGCCACCGATCATCCGCCATGCTGTGGTCCGTCGACGCGAACGGCGAGCTCACCGCCACGCCGGTCCGGGTCGGCATCACGGACGGTCGCATGACCCAGGTCGAAGGGCGTGATCTCGAAGCGGGACTTCCGGTCGTGATCGGAATCACGCAGGGCGGCGCGACCGCCTCGTCGAATCCGTTCCAGTCGAACTCCGGCGGCCGGCGGCCGCCCCC
>JAGQIB010000083.1 GCA_020431545.1 Gemmatimonadota bacterium | reverse complement strand
AAGATCGGCATCAACGGCTTCGGCCGCATCGGCCGCCTGGTGTTCCGTGCCCTCGCCCAGAAGAGCGGGGTGGAAGTCGTCGCGGTCAACGATCTCACTGATACGAAGACGCTGGCCCACCTTCTCAAGTACGACTCCGTGCACAAGCGCTACGCCGGCGAGGTGCGGGCGACGGATGGCGGCATGGAGGTCGACGGCCGGCACGTGCGCGTGCTGAGCGAGCGGGATCCGGCCGCGCTGCCGTGGAAGCAGCTCGGCGTGGACGTGGTCGTGGAATCGACCGGCTTCTTCACGAAGCGCGCCGACGCGGCGAAGCATCTCGCGGCCGGCGCGCGCAAGGTCGTCATCTCGGCGCCGTCCAAGGACGCCGACGTGACGGTCGTGGTGGGCGTGAACAGCGACTCCTACGATCCCGCGAAGCACCAGGTCATCTCCACCGCGAGCTGCACCACGAACTGCCTCGCGCCGGTCGCGAAGGTGCTGGACGACTCGTTCGGCGTGGAGCGCGGTCTCATGACCACGATCCACGCGTACACGAACGACCAGAACATCCTCGACCTGCCGCACAAGGATCTGCGCCGTGCGCGGGCCGCCGCGGTGAGCATGATCCCCACCACGACCGGCGCCGCGCAGGCGGTCGCGCTCGCGCTGCCGCAGCTCAAGGGCAAGCTCACGGGCATGGCCGTGCGCGTTCCCGTGCCGGACGGATCGCTCGTGGACTTCACCGCGGTGCTCAAGAAGAGCGTGACGGTCGAGGACGTGAACGCCGCGATGAAGAAGGCGTCGGCCGGTTCGCTCGCGGGCGTGCTCGAGTACTCCGAGGAGCCGCTCGTCTCGATCGACATCGTGGGCAACCCGCACAGCTCGATCTTCGACGCGCTGTCCACCACGGTGATCGACGGCACGCTCGTCAAGGTCGTGAGCTGGTACGACAACGAGTGGGGCTATTCGAACCGGCTCGCCGACATGGTGACCGAGGTCGCGAAGGAGCCCGTCGCCTAGATGAGTCCGTCGCCGTCCTCTCCCGCCGGGGTGAAGAAGCAGACGCTCGCGGACCTGCCCGACGTGCACGGCAAGCGCGTGCTCGTGCGCTGTGACCTGAATGTCCCGCTGAAGGACGGAAGGGTCGCGGACGACACGCGTATCGTGGCGAGCCTGCCCACGATCCGTCGCCTCGTGGAAGCGGGCGCGAAGGTCGTGCTGATGTCGCACCTCGGTCGTCCCAAGGGACAGGCGAAGCCGGAGCTGAGCCTCGCCCCCGTGGCGAAGGTGCTCGCCGCGGCGCTCGGACGGCCGGTGCAGATGGCGCCGGACTGCGTCGGGTCCGCCGTGACGTCGCTCGTGGCGGGAATGAAAGACGGGGACATCGTGCTGCTCGAGAACCTCCGGTTCCACCCGGAGGAGGAGAAGAACGATCCCGGGTTCGCGCGGCGACTCGCCGACCTCGGGGATCTCTACGTGAGCGACGCGTTCGGCACGGTCCACCGCGCGCACGCCTCGACGGCCGGGATTCCTGCGCTGATCCGGCCCGCGGTCGCGGGCCTGCTGCTCGAGAAGGAGCTGGAGTATCTCGGCGGCGTCACGTCGAATCCGGCGCGCCCCTACGTCGCAATCCTCGGCGGCGCGAAGATCAGCGGCAAGATCGACGTGCTCGAGAACCTGTTCGGCCGGGTGGACACGATCCTGATCGGCGGCGCGATGGCGAACACGTTCTTCCGCGCACAGGGCTTCGAGACCGGCAAGAGCCTGGTGGAGGAAGATCGGCTGGCTCTCGCGAAGGAGCTGCTCGCGCGCGCAAAGAAGGAGAACGTGGCGCTCGAGCTGCCGGTCGATTGCGTGGTGGCGACGGAGATGACGGAGACGACGACCACGGAGACGTGCGCGGCCGACGCGATGCCGGCGGATCGGATGATGCTCGACGTCGGTCCCCGGACGGTCGCGCGTTACCGCGAGATCATCGTCGCGGCGCGTACCGTGCTCTGGAACGGGCCGATGGGCGTCTTCGAGAT
>JAGQIB010000082.1 GCA_020431545.1 Gemmatimonadota bacterium | reverse complement strand
CGAGGCGGCGGCCCGCACCGCCGACGTTTCCCGGGCGCGTGCGGGGGAGATCCGCGCCACGCTCCGCCGCGACGTCGCGCAGGCGTGGTGGGACGCCTACCTCCTCGAGCGCACGATCGCGATCACGTCGCGCAACCTCGAGCTCGTGGTCGACCTGGAGCGAGTGGTGCGCGAGAAGTACCGGACGGGTGAGGCGGGGCGACTCGATCTCGGTCGGGCGCACATCGAGCTCGGACGAGTGGAGGATCGCGTGCGCGGGCTCCGGGATCGCGTGCCCGCGGCGCGCGCGCGTCTCGCGTCGCTGCTCTCGCTCCCGGACGGCGAGTCGCTGCCCCTGCCGGTGGATCCGGGTTCCGTGCCGTCGGCGCCGTCCTCCGATCGCGTCGCTGCGCGGGTCGGACCGGCCGCACCCCGTCTCGCCACCGCCGACGCGCGCGTGGAAGAGGCCGGCGCGAGGCGCGCGCTCGCCGGGCGTGCGTCCTGGCCGGACCTGATGCTCGGAGTGGAGTGGATCCGCACCGGCGACGCGCGCGCTGCGAATGTCGCCGGCAGCGGCGACGATCCGTGGGTCGTGAGCGTGACCGCGGACCTCCCGATCTTCCGCGGGAAGTTTCGCGGCGCGGTCGAGGAGGCCGAGGCGCGCGAGGCCGCGACGCGCTCCGAACGCCGGCGCACGGAGGACGAGCTCCGCGCCGCGGCCGAGAGCGCGCGTGTGGACTGGGCCGACGCGGATCGACGGATCGCGCTCTACCGAGACGGGCTCGTGCCGGAGGCCGCGGATTCGCGCGAGGCGGCGTTCGCGGCGTACCGGGCCGGCGAGGCGACGTTCCTGGACCTCGTGGACGCCGAGCGCCTGCTGCTCGAGCTGTCGATCGAGGAGGAGCGCGCGCGGGCCGATCGCGGTCGCGCGGCGGCCGCCCTGGAATTCGTGACGGGCCGGGACTGGACCGAGGAGGGGATCCGATGAGCGCGCGACGTGGAGGGTGGGCGATCGTTCTCGTCCTCGTGATCGCGGGGACGGCCGGCTGGCTGCTCGGACGGGCCGGAGACTCCAAGCTCGCGGCCGACTCCCCCGGATCGGAAGCCGGAGCGGAGAGCGGCGAGGTCTGGACCTGCTCGATGCACCCGCAGATCCGGCTGTCGCATCCCGGGAAGTGCCCGATCTGCTTCATGGATCTGATCCCGGTGAAGGCCGGCGATGCCGGCGACACGTCGCCGGTGCTGACGATCTCGCCGGCCGCCCGCGCGCTCGCGGGAATCCGCACCGTGGAAGTCGTGCGTGATCGCCCGTCCGTCGAGGTGCGTCTGTTCGGGCGGGTCGCGGTGGACGAGACCCGCACCGCGAGCGAGACCGCGCGCGTGGCCGGGCGACTCGATCGGCTGTACGTGGACTTCACGGGCATCCGGGTCCGCTCCGGCGATCACCTCGCGGAGATCTACTCGCCCGAGCTGCTTGCCGCGCAGCAGGAGTACCTGCAGGCGCTCCGCTCCCGCGACACGGGCTCCGGCGGAGACTTCCTGCGCGAGGCCACCCGACAGACCGTGAAGGCGGCGCGCGACAAGCTCTCGCTGTTCGGACTCACGGATCGGCAGATCGAGTCGCTGGAGCAGCGCGGCCAGCCGTCGGATCACGTGACGCTGTATTCCCACCAGGGCGGCATCGTGGTGGAGAAGCTTGCCACGGAAGGCGACTACGTGAAGACGGGCGCGGTGATCTATCGCATCTCCGACCTCTCTCGCGTGTGGGTGCTGCTGGACGCCTACGAGTCCGATCTCTCGTGGCTGCGCTGGGGGCAGGAGATCGAGTTCGGCACGGATGCGCACCCCGGTCGCACGTTTCGCGGCACGATCTCGTTCGTGTCGCCCACGCTCGACCCCGCGACGCGCACGGCGAAGGTGCGCGTGAACGTGGCGAACGAGCGCGACGCGCTGAAGCCCGGGATGTTCGTCCGCGCGACGGTCTACGCCGAGGTCGACGATCACGGCGACGTGATCTCCGGCGTGGCGCCCGGTCAGTGGATGTGCCCCATGCACCCCGAGGTCGTGGCGCAGGGTCCGGGCACCTGTGAGGTCTGTGGGATGGCGCTCGTGCCGGCGGAGAAGCTCGGTCTGGTGGCCAATCCCGGCGACGGGAAGGCGCCGCTCGTGGTGCCGGTGCCGGCCGTGATGTTCACCGGGAAGCGCGCGCTCGTGTACGTCGAGCGCGACGTGGACGGCGCGCCCGGCTTCGAGGCGCGCGAGGTGACGCTCGGTCCGCGCGCGGGCGACTCCTACGTGGTGCTGGCGGGGGTGGAGGAGGGCGAGCGCGTCGTCGCGGAAGGCGCGTTCAAGATCGACAGCGAGCTGCAGATCCGCGGGCGCGAGAGCCTGATGAGCGCGCCGACGGCCGGTATCCAGGCCGAGCCCGCCGCCGCGACCTCCACGACGCCGCCGGGAGACGCGGCGTTCGCCGCGCGACTCGCCCCGCTTTACGACGCCTACTTCGCGCTGTGGCGAGCCCTCGCCGCAGACGACGAGAAGGCGGCGCGAGCGGCGGCCGGGAAGGTCGCCGAGGCGGCGGCCGCGGTCGACGTCGACGATCGGGCGATGTCCGAGCGCCGCCTCTGGAAGGAGCAGTCGACCCGGATCGCCGAGGCCCTCGCGTCGGCGGATCGCGCGGATCTCGCCGCGCTGCGGGCCGCGTTCCAGACCGTGTCCGCGGCGGTCGACGAGATCGAAGCGCGGTTCGGTCACGTCGGAGCGGCGTGGGTGCGCACCCACTGTCCGATGGCGTTCGACTTCGCCGGCGCGGACTGGCTGCAGACGCAGAAGGAGATCCTGAATCCGTACTTCGGATCCGAGATGCTGCGCTGCGGCTCCGTCACCCAGGAACGGCCGGCCGTCGCGGAGAGCGGGTCGTGATCGCCGCGATCGTCCGCGGTTGCCTCGAGAACCGCTTCGTCGTGCTGCTCGCCACCGCGATGCTGATCGTGGCGGGCCTCGTCGTGGCGCCGTTCGACTGGCACCTCGGTCCGCTGCCGCGCGATCCCGTGCCCGTGGACGCGATCCCGGATCTCGGGGAGAACCAGCAGATCCTGTTCACGGAGTGGCCGGGCCGCTCCCCCCGCGACGTGGAGGACCAGATCACGTACCCGCTGACGGCGTCGCTGCTTGGGCTGCCGGGCGTGCGCACGGTGCGGAGCAACTCGTTCTTCGGGTTCAGCTCCATCTACGTGATCTTCGAGGAGAACGTCGACTTCTACTGGTCGCGTTCGCGGATCCTCGAGAAGCTCGCGAGCCTGCCGAAGGGAACGCTGCCGGAGGGCGTGCAGCCCGCGCTCGGACCGGACGCGACCGGCCTCGGGCAGGTGTTCTGGTACACGCTGGAAGGGCGCGATGCGGACGGGAATCCCGCGCCGGGCTGGGATCCGCAGGAGCTGCGCACGATCCAGGACTTCCAGGTCAAGTACGCGCTCGCGGCGGTGCACGGCGTGGCCGAGGTCGCATCCGTGGGCGGGCACGTCGCCGAGTACCAGGTCGACGTCGATCCGGACGCGCTGCGGGCGCGCGGCGTGACGCTCGCCCAGGTCACGGACGCCGTGCGACGCTCGAACGCCGACGTCGGTGCTCGCACGCTCGAGATCGCGAACGCGGAGTACGTCGTGCGCGGGATCGGGTTCCTGCGGAGCGTGGAGGATCTCGAGGAGAGCGTCGTCGTCGCGCGCGAGGGGGCGCCGGTCCGGATCCGCGACGTGGCGCACGTCTCGCGCGGTCCGGCGCTGCGCCGCGGCGTGCTCGACAAGGACGGCGCGGAAGCCGTCGGCGGCGTGGTCGTGGTGCGGTACGGCGAGAACCCGCTCGCGGCCATCCGCGGCGTGAAGGAGAAGATCGCGGAGATCGCGCCGGGACTCCCTGTGCGCACGCTGGAGGACGGGCGGGTCTCGCGCGTCACCGTGGTGCCGTTCTACGATCGGACGGGGCTCATTCACGAGACGCTCGGCACGCTGAACGACGCGCTCTCGCAGGAAGTGCTGATCACGATCGTGGTGGTGCTCGTGATGATCGGCCACCTCGCCACGTCGGCTCTCGTTTCGCTCGTGCTTCCGCTCGCCGTGCTCGTGGCGTTCCTCGGCATGAAGCTGGTCGGCCTCGACGCGAACGTCGTGTCGCTCGCGGGCATCGCGATCGCGATCGGCACGATCGTGGACATGGGCATCGTGGTGCTCGAGAACGTCCTTCGCCACGCGGAGCGCGCGGAGCCCGGCGAGTCGCGGGTGGAGATCGTCCGGCGGGCGACGACCGAGGTCGGCGGCGCGGTGCTCACCGCGATCCTCACCACCGTGGTCAGCTTCCTGCCCGTGTTCACGATGCACGGTCCGGAAGGAAAGATGTTCCGGCCGCTCGCCTGGACCAAGACGTTGACGCTGCTGGCTTCGGTGATCGTGGCGCTGACGATCCTGCCGACGCTCGCGACGTTCCAGCGCGGTCTCGGTCGCGACACGGCCTCGCGGCGCGGCCGGTGGATCCGGATCGCGGTCATTGCCGTCGCCGTCGTGTTCCTCGCCGTCCGCTGGCTCCCGCTCGGGCCCGGTCGATCCACCGCGCTGAACCTGCTGTTCGTGGGGGTGCTGCTCGCGTTCTGGCTCGGCGGCTTCTGGTTCTTCCGTCGGTCCTATCCGCGACTTCTCGGCTGGTGTCTCGCGCACAAGGCGGCCGTGCTCGGCCCCGTGGCGGCGTTGCTGGTGGGCGGCGGCTTCGCGTGGTCCACGCTCGGGAAGGAGTTCCTGCCGCCGCTCGACGAGGGCTCGTTCCTGTACATGCCCACGACGATGCCGCACGCGTCGCTCGGTGAAGCGCGCGACGTTCTCTCCACGCTGGATCGCGCGATCGGCGCGCTCCCGGAGGTGGAACTCGCGGTGGGGAAGATCGGTCGCGTCGACAGCGCGCTCGATCCGGCTCCGATCTCCATGGTGGAGACGGTGGTCCAGATCAAGCCGGAGTACGGCGTCGACGAGAACGGTCACCGCGTGCGCCAGTGGCGGGACGAGATCCGCGACCTCGACGACGTGTGGAACGCGATCACGGAGGCGGCGCAGCTCCCGGGCACGACGTCGGCGCCGCGGCTGCAGCCGATCGCCGCCCGGCAGGTGATGCTGCAGAGTGGAATGCGCGCGCCGATGGGCGTGAAGGTCCGAGGCCCCGACCTCGAGACGATCGAGCGCGTGGGGCTCGAGATCGAGAAGCTGCTCAAGGAGGTGCCGGGCGTCGAAGCGTCGGCCGTGCTCGCGGATCGCGTGGTGGGCAAGCCGTATCTCGAGATCGAGATCGATCGGGAGGCGCTCGCGCGCTACGGCCTGCACGTCCGCGACGTCCAGGACGTGATCGAGGTCGCGATCGGAGGCCGGGCGATCACGCGCACGGTGGAGGGTCGCGAGCGCTACGACGTGCGCGTGCGCTACCTGCGCGAGCTGCGGGATTCTCCGGAGGCGCTCGGCGGCATTCTCGTCTCCGCGCCGTCCGGCGTGCAGATCCCGCTGCGCGAGCTCGCGACGTTCCAGACGGTCCGCGGTCCGCAGTCGATCAAGAGCGAGGACACGTTCCTCGTGGCGTACGTCGTGTTCGATCGCCGCCCGGGCACGGCGGAGGTCGACGTGGTGGAGGCGGCGCGGGATCACCTGCGGCAGGCCGTCGCGGACGGCCGGCTGGAGATCCCCTCCGGTGTGAGCTACCAGTTCGCGGGGAGCTTCGAGAACCAGGTCCGGTCCGAGCGGCGCCTGAAGCTCGTCCTGCCGCTCGCGCTCGCCGCGATCGTGCTGCTCCTGCAGCTGCAGTTCCGGCGGATCTCCGTCACGCTGCTCGTGTTCTCGGGCGTGTTCGTGGCGTGGGCGGGCGGATTCGTCCTGCTCTGGCTCTACGGCCAGCCGTGGTGGCTCGACGTCCCCGGCCTGGGCGGGATGCTGCGGGAGACGTTCCACGTGGGGCCGATCAATCTGTCCGTGGCGGTGTGGGTCGGCTTCCTCGCGCTGTTCGGGATCGCCACGGACGACG
>JAGQIB010000081.1 GCA_020431545.1 Gemmatimonadota bacterium | reverse complement strand
ATGGTCGTCGACGTGCACGACTGCACCACGGTCGGAGCCGGCGACATCGCGTATACCGCGCAGAACGGCATCCAGGTCAGCTACGGCGCGGCCGGAACCGTCACGGATTGCGACATCAGTGCGGTTCGCTACACGCCGGCGACGTTCGTGGCCAGCGGCCTGCTCACGTACCTCTGCGGCGGCCCGGTCGTGACCTCCGGCAACGTGGTGATCTCGGACTGCCAGGCGCCCGTGAGCTGGTACGACACGGACGGCACGCTCGGCGGGCTCGAGATCGCGAGCGGCGGCGAGTTCGATGCCGTGTTCCTCTACAACGACACCGTCGTGCGGAGCGCGGAGCGGCCGCTGCCGGTGCCGTTCGAGGAATCGATGCCCACCGGTCGCGCGCCGGTCACCTTCGCGGTCGCCGTGACGAACGGCTGCCTGACCGGCAGCGCGGTGGCGCTCTCCAGCGGCATCGACATCTATTCGGCGTCCTCCGCGCTCAACGTGGTCGTCACCAACATGACGATCACGAACTGGGACTACGGCATCTACGTCTACGGCGCCGGTGCGAATTGCGTCGCGAATGACAACAGCATCGCCGGCAACCTCACCGCCGGCCTCGACAACTCGGCAAGCGGCAACCCCGTTGACGCCGAACGCAACTGGTGGGGCGCGGCGGATGGTCCGAGCGGCGCCGGCTCCGGCAGCGGCGACGCCGTGAACGACACCGGCTTCCCGGGCAGCGTGGACTTCGATCCGTACCGGATCGACGGTTCCTCCACCACGGTCTGTGCGTTCACGCCGGTGGACAACACGGTGAGCCCGAACCCGTCGCCGCTGGACTGCATCTCCGGACCGACGCCGTGCGTCACGGTGCCGTTCGAGATCATGCGCACGGACTCGGACGGGATGCGTGGCTACAGCGTGAACTTCACGCTGAGCCCGGAGCTCGAACTCTGCGCGGGGACGTCCTCCGTGGTGCAGGGTTCGTATCTCAACTCGATCAATCCGCTCACCGCGTTCCAGGTCCTGGACAACGGCGGCGGCTCGTACACGGTGGACTGCTCGATCCTCGGCATTCCGTGCGGACAGACCGCGCCGACCGGCACGCTGTTCACGGTGGGCGTGAAGGCCTCCGGCGGTGACGGCACGGGCACGATCACGGTGGACAGCGTGATCGCGCGCGATTGCGCGAACGTGCCGATCCCCTGCTCCCCGGGCGCTCCGGCGTCGATCCTCATCGACGCGACGGGTCCCGTGGCCGTGGGTGACCTCGCCGCGATGCAGAAGACCACCGGCAACACCGCCGGCAACGACACCACCGGCATCTTCGTGAACTTCACGGCGCCGGGCGACGCGGACGTGGTGGAAGTCTGGGCGGCGCCGTACGGGAACTACCCCGAGTACGACGACGCTCCGGGCGCCGGGTCCGTGCCCGCGATTCCGAGCTACCCGCCGTCGGCCCCGTGGATCCTCACGTCGGCCACGACGACCGGGGACACGGTGCACCTCGCGGCGCGCGACTTCTGGTACTTCACGATGTTCACCAAGGACGAGTGCGGCAACGTGTCGGCGGTCTCGAACATGACGTCCGGTACGCTGAACTACCACCTCGGCGACGTGACCGACGGCTCCACGAACGGGCATGGCGACAACGGCGTCGGCTTCCTGGACGTGAGTCTCCTCGGCGCGAACTACGGCATCACGCTCGGCGTGTCCGATCCGCTCGGGTACCTCGACGTGGGGCCGACGTCGGACTTCTCCGTGAACGGCCTTCCGGATACCGACAACCAGGTCCAGTTCGAGGATCTGATGATGTTCGCGATCAACTACGGTCTCGTGTCGGCGCCGGCCCGCGCGCCGCAGCCGTCCGAGGCGGTGCTGACGGAGCCGTTCGTGTCCATGACCTATCGCCACGAGAACGGGCACACGTTCGCCACGCTGCGGCTCGAGGACAACGTGTCGCAGGTGAAGGGCGTGCACGCGCTGCTCGATGGGGGCGGTGCGGCGGTGATCTCCGCAACGCCGACCGGCATCGCGCAGCCGGGCTCCGTGTTCCTCGGCACGATTCCGCAGGAGAGCGGGACGTTCGTGGATCTCGCGGTGCTCGGCACCGACGCCGTGTTCGCGGGCTCGGGAGAGATCGCGGTCGTGGAGCTCGACGGTCTCGTGCGTCCGGCGATCCGTACGGTGGATCTCCGGAACCGCGCGAATCGCTCGCCGAACCATCCGCGCACGGAAGAGCCCGACGCGGCGGACGACGGCACCACGGATGCGGTCACGGACGTCCAGGTCTCGAGCGTGCAGCTCGTGGGCGCGCGGCCGAACCCGTTCGACGGCTCCACGCGGATCGCGTTCCGTCTCCCGGCCGCCACGCCGGTGACGGTGCGCATCCACGACGTGGCCGGACGTCTGGTCCGGACGCTGGTGGACCGACCGGTCGCGGCGGGTGAGACCTCCGTGGTCTGGGACGGTCGCTCCGACGACGGTCGGGTCGTGGGCGCCGGCATCTACTTCTACACGCTGACGGCGGCGGAGCACCGGGAGACCCGGAAGCTCCTGCGCGTGCGCTAGCCGGGATTCGGGAACGGGGGAGCGGTGCATTCCGCTCCCCCGGACCGATCGGAAAGGAGGCTCTTTGAAGCGCTGCTACTTCTCGATCGCCTTCGCTCTGCTGGCGTGGACTCTGCTCGGCGCGGTTCCGGCGCTCGCCGTACTCGTGTCCGTGGATCCGCCGTCGCAGGTCTTCACGTGCGAGGACACCGCCGACGTCTACGTCACGGTGGACGGTGTGGCCGATCTGCGCGGTTTCTCGCTCGCGCTCGCGTTCGACTCCGCGATCCTCACGCCGGTCGCGGTGGAGGCCGGGCCGCTCCTCTCGGCGTGTCCGTACTTCCTGGACTGGCTGAGCGAGGGCTCTCCCGGGGACTCTCTCACCGTCGACGGGGCCGGACTCGGCTGCTCGATGGTGGGCCCCGGCGCCATCCTGCGCATCCGCTTCACCGGTCAGATGGACGGGATCAGCCCGCTCTCGTGGACCGGCATCATCCTGCGGGACTCGCAGAACGCGACCCTGCCCACCATCAGCAACGGCGCGACGCTCGAGGTCGAAAACTGTCCCGTTCACATCGACGACGCGAGCTGGGGACGCATCAAGGACCTGTACGCGGACAACCCCGGGGGGAGAGCCGGCCCATGATCCGCCGCGCCGGTCTCGCCGGCACCCTCGCGCTCCTGCTCGCGGCGACGACCGCGGCGGCGGTGGATCCGGTCGACTTCTTCGCGTCGATCGAGCCGGCGCTCACGGAGGTCGAGCCGGACGACGTGTTCGAGGTCACGTTCTCGGCCGGGGATCCCGCGGAGCACTTCAACGGCTACGAGGTCGTGCTCCAGTTCGATCCCGCGGTGCTCGAGTTCGTGTCTGCGGCCGAGGGCTCGCTCATGATCCAGGCCGCGCCGTTCCGGTGGACGGTCCCGCAATCCACGGACTCCACGGTGACCTTCACGCACGTGCTGCTCGCGGCGGGCGCGTTCGTCGACGGGCCCGGAACGCTGAGCACGTACACGTTCCGCGCGATCGCGAACGGCGCGTCTCCGGTCGCGATCGTTTCCGATCCGCACTGCACGTTCGTCGACGCGGGGCTGTGCGTGAACGCGGACTCCGGTCAGACGTTTCCACGCGCCGTCCAGATGACGGACGGCCTCGTGCTCGTGGGCGGGGGAACGGCGGCCCCGGAGTCGGGTCGTCTGCGGCCCGGGTTCGCCCCGAACCCCACGCGGGGCGGCGGCGAGCTGACGTTCTCGGCCGCGCGCGCGTTCGATCGGGTGCGCCTCGTCGACGTCTCCGGCCGCGAGATCCGCGGTGAGCAACTCGCCCCCGGCGTCCGCGGCTCGGGGATCTGGACCTGGGACGGTCGAGGCCGCGACCGGCGCCGCGTTCCGCCGGGAGTCTACTGGGCGATCCTCGAAGGGGGTTCCGGACCCGCCGCCACGAAGGTGGTGGTCATCCGCTGAGGACGGAGGGGCGAGCTTCGGTCGTTCCCGGGAACGATTCCCGCGTCGGGCGGGTTTCTTCCCCAGGTCGGTTCGGAAAGCACGCTCGACGTCCGAGAGCGGCGCCCGGACCGACCTCGCCCCGGGACCCCTCGGAGTCTCTGATGAGTCGATTCGTACTTCTCCCCGTCGTCGGCGCCGGCCTGCTGATGGTGGCCGCCTCTCCCGACGAACCGTCCCCCGCTTCGCCCGCGCCGCCGGACCTGCTTGACCGGCTCGCGGCCACGCCGCTGACGATGCTCGATCTCGGGGTGCTGCGCCTCGAGCAGGTACTCGCTCCCTTCGCGGCCGAGAGGTCGGCCAGCACCTCGGTGTTCTGGGATCCGGCCTACGATCGCATCGTCGTGCGAGTCGTGATGCCGGCGGACAGCGTGACGTTCCCGAACTCCTGGTCGCACGAGTTCCGCGACGACCTCAAACAGTACCTGGGGCTCGACGATCCCGAGGACGCCTCCTTCGATCTGGCGCGGATGTTCACGTCGGTCGGCGCGCAGCCCCCGGACCGGGAGGAGCTCACCGGCAAGATCCGACTGCGGTTTCGCTTCGTGGAAAAGGGCGAGGGGCTGAAGGACGCCGATGGTGTCTGGGCCGAACTCGCCGGCGGGCCGATGCACCTGCGTTCGAGCGAATGGACGACGCGAGTCGAATCCGCGCCGTGACTCGAGAGGCCCCGGGATGCGTGATCCCGGAGCCTCCGAAACTCGCCTGCTTTCGGCCGAGCGACCGGCAGAAGCTCGGGCGGCTACTCGAAGTAGATGATGATGGTCTGGCCGCTGGCGGTGTTGGCGCAGAGCTCGGGGAAGTCCTCGTTCAGATCACAGCTCGGCGAGCGGAACTTCGTGCTGATCGTCACGCTGTCGCCGTCGTCCGCGCCGGCCGATTCCACGAGCTCGTAGCCGCCGATGTAGCCCGTGCAGGAAGTGCTCCCGGTGGGGTTCTCGATCGTGACCGTGAACTCGCTTCCGTTGTAGCTGAACCACGGATTGAAGTAGTCGAACTCCGCCTCTCCGTTCGAGTCCGTGGTCTCGGTGAGCGGCAGACCGCTGCCGAGTCCGGCGACCGTCACGTCGAGTCCGGAGGCGGGCCACGGCGTCGGGGACGTGCAGCTGCCCGTGTCCACGAGTTTCACGGTGAGCGTCCATGCGTTCGCGGTGCCGGAGACCAGCGTGGCGAGTCCGAGGGCGAGCACCAGGGTGCGGAGATTCCGGGTGGTCATTCGTCTGCTCCTTCGTTCCTTGGAGAATGATCGTGCGTGGGACGACGACTGCCTCCGTCGGGCGACTCCAGCTTCTGGAGTCGACGCAAGAAGGCATTCCGGTGGATGCCGAGGAGGGCCGCCGCGCGCGCCTTGTTCCCGTTCGACCGGGTCAGCGCGTTGCGGATCGCCATCTCCTCGAGCTGGGCAAGGGTCAGTGCATTCAGTGCCGGGGGAGCCGATTCCTCCTCGAGAGTCTGTCCGGAGAGGAGTCGCCGGACATCGGTCGCCTCGAGGACGGGGCGCTCGGCGAGCACCAGCGCCCGTTTCACGAAGTGCTCGAGCTCGCGGACGTTGCCGGGCCACGAGTGCTCGCGCAGTGCCTGCATTCCGGATCGGGAGAACGTCACGCGCCGCCCGGCCGCAGCGTTCTCGTGGCGGTCCAGGAAATGCCGCACGAGCAGCGGAATGTCCTCACGCCGCTCGCGGAGCGCGGGGACGGTGATCCGGAAGACGTTCAGTCGGAAGAACAGATCCTGCCGGAAGCGGCTCTGCTGTACCGCTTCGTCGATCGAAGTGCTGGTGGCGCAGAGAATCCTCACGTCGACTCCGACCTCGCGGTCCGAACCGAGCGGCCGGATCAATCCGTTCTCGAGGACTCGCAGCAGCTTCGCCTGGAGCGCACGATCGAGGTCGGCGATCTCGTCGAGGAACAGGGAGCCGCCGTCCGCGAGACGGAATACGCCTTCGCGCTTGCGGACCGCTCCCGTGAACGCCCCACGTTCGAATCCGAAGAACTCGCTCTCGAGCAGCTCGTTCGGGATCGCGGCGCAGTTCTGCGCGACGAAAGCCTCGTCGCGACGTCGACTGGCCTGGTGCAGCGCCCGCGCGACGAGCTCCTTGCCGGTGCCGCTCTCGCCCACGATGAAGACCGGGAAGTCCGTGCGCGCCACACGCTCGACGTCGCGCAGCAGCTTCTGCATCGCCTCGCTGGTACCGACGATCTCCTCGAAGCGATGTCCCGACGCGAGCTCGTCGGTCAGCGCCGCCGTCCGTCGCTCCAGATCGCGGAACCGGCCGGCGTTCGCGAGGGCACCTGCACCGAGGCCCGTGAGGAGCGACAGGAACCGCAGGCTCTTTTCCGGAATGCGCCGTCCGGAGGTCCGGTTGTCGAGATAGATCGCGCCGATCGCTCGCTGCCGGTGGACGAACGGTACGCACACCACACTGCGGATCTGATGCAGCGTGGCGCTCTCCACGCCGAGAAAGCGATGATCACTCTGCAGGTCCGAGGATTCCACCGGGAGGAGCTCGCGCGCTCGTTCGACGACCGTGCGCGAGTAGCCGATGGGCTCTTCGGTCTCGTTCTCTTCGAAGCCGTAGCTCGCCAGCGCCACGAGGCGATCCTCCGGCTCCTCCACGCCGAACACGATGCCGCGTTCCGAGTGCGTTCGCGTGCGCGCGAGCTCGAGAATGCGCTCGGCGACCTCGTCCGGATCGAGCAGCGAGTGGAGTTCCGCGGTGAGGTCCGCGAGGGTCTCGAGTTCGTCCTCGGGCGCGGGATCGGGCACCGTGGCCAGGCCGGCGTCCTCGAGAAGTCGACGCGCTCGTTCACTGTCGTCGACGCTATCGGCCGGGCGACGGGGCTTCTGATCAGCCACGGGAATCCTCCGGGGAATCCGACCGCGCGCGGCGGTCGAGTGCGATGGCCTCGATCCAGCGGGCGCCGATCTCTCGGGCCGACTCGATCGCGTGATCCAGATCGGAACGGAACGTCGCCTCGCGCAGGGACGCCCGTTCGAGGAAGAGAAGCGCTCGTTCGAAGCGCGGCGACGTCCGGTCGCGCGAGAGCGCGGCGTCCAGTCCCGCGAGGCCGTCGGCCATCCGCCCCGACGCTCGGGCGAGTCGCGCCGCCGCGAGCGCGTGCCACGCCGCGAGATCGTCGCGCGCCGGCCCCGCCTCGATCCGCTCCGCGGCCCGCGCCGCGTCGCCGTCGTTGATCGCGTCCGCCGCGGCGATGAGCCGGAAGTCGGATCGCAGGCCGAAGCGCTCGAGTTCGGTTTCGTGCCGCGCGAGGTACGCGGCGGACTCACGCCCCGCCTCCGTCGGCCGGAACCACGCCGTGATCTCGAACCGCCAGAGGTGGGCCTCCAGCACGCCCGCGAGGCAGGCTTCGGGTCCGCGCTCAGCCAGTTCCAGCGCCTCGCGCAGGTGGGTCTCCGCCAGGGGAAGACGTCCGGTCCGGCCGATCGTGCGCCCGAGGTTCGCGCCGAAGCGGACGGCCTCGGCCACGTGACCCGCGCGAAGCGCGAGGTCCCGCGCGAGCTCCCACCGGCGCGCGGACTCGCCGAACGCCTCGCGCCGGAACAGAACCTCGGCCGCGTTCGCGACCGCCATCCACTCCAGATCGAAGAAGCCGTGCTCCCGGGCGACGCGAGCCGTCGCGTCGATGAACTCGAGGGCCTCGTCCAGCGCGCCGAGCTCGATCCGCGCCGCCGCGACGTTGAGCTGAGCGATGCCCTCGGTGAAATGGTGCCGTGCATCCCGCGCCGACTCGAATGCCTGTGTCCAGTGCGCGTCCGCGTCGCGCCACCGGCCGGCGCGCGCGGCGACGGCGCCGAGCAGGAGCGACGCGGCCGTCCGCTCCACGGAGGGCCTCTCTCCCGCCAGCTCGAGCGCGCGGGTCGCCGCCGTCTCCGCCGACGCGAGATCGCGCTTCACCTCGAACGCCTGCGCGCGCCGCAGGTGCAGGAGCGCCGCGCGCGGTCCCGTTGGCGCGATCGCGAGGCCGGCGTCGGCCTCGCGCAGCGTGACGTCCGCCTCGCCGCGACGATGCGCGCCGTGGGCGCGGCCGGCGTGGCGGCGAATGCGCGCGCCCTCATCATCCCGGACGGCGAGTAACGCGTCGAACCAGCGATCGGCGTCGTCCGCCCGTCCCACGCCGACGAGCGCGTTGCCGTAGGCGTAGACGCGCTCGCCCGCTTCGTCCGGAGTCATTCCGGCCAGGGGACCGGACGGCGGCGAGTCCGCCGCGAATCCGCAGGACTCCCACGCCTGGCGGCAGTACTCGTGCGCCTCCCGGCGGAGGCCGCGGTCCAGCGCGGCGCGTCCGGCCCGGAATGCGAACTCGCGGAACTCGAGCTCGAGGCCGGCCAGTCGCGCGTGCTCCGCGAGACGGAACGTCGCGAGGGGATCGGCCGGACTCGTCGTCGGCCGCCGGTGCTCGAGGATCCGCGCGTGCGTCCCCGCGCGTTCCACGGCGTCGAGTCGATCGCGCGCGGCCTCGTGCAAGCGCGGCGTGCGGAACGTCGCGCGGTCGCCGTCGTCCCGGAGGAGCGTGGCGAGTCCGGCCTTTCGTTCGCGATCGAGGTCGGGGAACACGGCAGACACTTCCTTCCAGGAGAACTCCGGTCCGAGTTGAGCGATCCGGCTCGCGACTTCACGCGAGTCGGGGTCCAGCGAAGTGAGAATCCCCTCCGCCCGCGCCCGCGAGATGCGTTCGAGATCCGAGGTCGCGTGGCGAAACGTCTCGGATCGCTGCCGGCACCACGGGTCGGGAAACACCTCGCGGATCCAACGCTGCACAAGGTCGGAGGCAACCTCGCGATCTCCGCCCGAGTTCTCTAGCAAGACGTCAGCCAGCTCTTGCGACGCGAGCAGGTCGGCGCCGAGCACCTCCGCGAAGCCGCGCGCGAGTCTCGACGGGGACGGCGTCGACGATCCCCAGCGGAACTGGTCGAGCGTCGCCGCGGGCACGGAGCCGCGACCGCAGGCGTCGGCACACTCCTCGAGCAGGGAGGAGGCGTCGGCGGGACGGCGCGCCGCGGAGTCCGAAAGGCACGCGCGCACGAGGTCCGCGATCGGCGACGTGTCGACCGGGAGGAACTCGAGGATCCTCGCCCAGGAGTAGAGGTCGCTGCGGGGGTCGGCCGGCCAGCCGGCGAGCCGTTCGGGCGCCACGAACCCCGCCGTCCCCCCGGCCTGGTCGAACTCGAGGTCCTCGCCGATCGATGCCGCGAACTCCAGATCCAGGAGCACGATCCCGCCCGCCGGGCCGCCCGCCGGGCCGGCCCCGGACCCGTTCTCCGGCCGCACCAGGACGTTCCGGGGCGCCAGGTCCCCGTGGACGATCCCCCGGCGATGGAGGTGCGCGATCGCCCGGAGAAGGTCGGTCGGGAAGCTGGCGGGGAGGTCCGCCCGGAGCGCGTTCGGGGCGTCGATCCAGCCCGTTCCGAGCCAGATCGCCCCGGAATCGCGGCGGATCCGGCGGAGTTCGGGAACGAACGGTGAGGCCGCGCGGCGGAGAAACCGCGCCTCGCGACGGGCCCCGGATCGTGATCTCGCTCGCTTGAGGAACAGGATTTCGCCCGATTCCCGGGTCTCGGCGCGAAATGAACGTGCGGAAACGGTCTCTCGGACCCGGAAATCGTGCGGAGGGCCCCCGGCGCCCCCCTCGAATTCGTGCTCTGGCGAACGGCCGGAGTTCGAAAACGAACGCTCGGGGACGGTCGGATCCGGGGAAAGGAAGCGCGAGTCCTGCAAGCCATTATCCTCGGGTTTCCGGGATTCTGCCGCGGGCGCGCGGCGACCCGTTGAGACGGGGGGCCGGGCGGGCGTACGCTGCCCGGGCGCGGACCGCCGAGCCCCGGCGGGCCCGTGGCCCCTTCCGCTGGAGTGCTCTCATGCGTCTTCTTCCCGTTGCCTTCGGCGCTGCCGCCGCCCTGATGCTCGTCTCGATGCCCGCACCGACCCTCGCGGCGTGGTCGTCGGATCCGCTCGTCAACCTGTCAGTCGCGGATGGGGCCAGCGATCAAACACAGCCGAAGCTCGCCCCGACCGCGGATGGCGGGGCCTGGGTCAGCTGGTTCGACGGGATCGCGAACGGCTTCGACGTGCGGGTCCAGCGCCTGGATGGCGCCGGCAACGAGGTCCTGGCCCACAACGGCGTGCTCGTGGCGGACCGCGGGTTCACGTCGACGCAGGACTACGGGCTCGATCTGGACGCCTCCGGCAACGCGCTCCTGATCTTCCGGGACGACCGTCCGGGCGGGACCCAGATCACGGCGGCCGCGATCTCGGACGCCGGGGTCGCGCTGTGGGGCGCGAGCGGGGTGGTGCTCACGAACACGACCGCGTTCGTGGCCGCGCCGAAGATCGCGGGCACGAGCGACGGTGGCGCCGTGGTCGCGTGGACCCAGGACGCGGACGTTCACGTGCAGAAGCTCGACGCCTCGGGCGCCACGGTGTGGGCGTCGGACGTCGTGCTCACGCCCGCGGTCGGCACCTACAGCGTTTCGGACCTGCACGACGCCGGCACCGACGTGATCCTCTCGATGGTGCACCAGACTGGGAGCTTCCTCGCGCCGCGTCATCTCGTGGCGCAGAAGTTCGACGCGACGGGCGCGGCGCTCTGGGGCGCGACCCCGGTGCAGGTGTTCGACGGCGGCTCGCTCCAGCTCGGCAACTTCCCGTACTTCGTCCCGGACGGCAGCGGTGGCGGCGTCTTCGCGTGGTACAGCAACTCGCCGTTGCAGTGCCGGGTGCAGCACGTGTCCTCGGCGGGAGCGGAGGTCTTCGCCCACAACGGCGTGGAGGTCTCCACGAACGCCTCGCGCATTCGCGTGAGTCCGTCCGCGGGCTACGATCCCGTGGGCGACAACGTCTTCGTGTTCTGGAAGGAGCAAGACTCGCTGCAGTCGCAGTCCGGCGTGTATGGACAGAAGATCGACGGCACGGGCGCGCGGCAGTGGGGGACGGACGGGATCGTCGTCGTGGGTGTGTCCGCGGTGCAGACGGATCAGGTGCGGTGTCTCGTACTCGGCTCCGGAGCAACGGCGTTCTGGGTGGCGTCGCCGGCGTTCGGGCAGGACACCGTGCGCGCCGCGCACGTCGACGGCGCCGGCACCGTGGACGTGGGGCCGGTCGGCATTTCCACGATCACGAGCGGCAAGTCGCGTCTCGCGGCGGCGAACAGCGCGCTCGGTTTCTCGATCACGGCCTGGGTGGACGACCGCATCGACGACGGCGACGTCTACGTGCAGAACCTGAACTCCGACGGGTCGCTCGGCGGCGGCGCGAGCGGCTTGCCCGCGATCGCGGGCGCGGCCGGGCTCGAGCTCATGGTGTCGCCGAACCCTGCGCGGGACGTGGTGAGGATCGAGTTCGCGATGCCGGAGGGCGCCCGCGACGCGACGCTCGAGATCGTCGACGTCGCCGGCCGGCGTGTGCGCACGGACCTGGCCCGGCTCGGCGATGCCGCAACCACGGCGGTGTGG